>CAIYYV010000374.1 GCA_903930425.1 Akkermansiaceae bacterium
GCTTGTTGATTTTTGATTGTTGAAGTGACGGAACGCCATCTCAACATCCACTCAAGATCCAATCAGCATTCAAAAATCAACAATCATCAATCGGAAATCAAACCGCTTAAAGTGTTTTCTGTAGGACGGGCCACACTAGAGCCGCACCGATGCCCGCCTTGAGTGCGATCCCGGTGACTGCAAATCCTTTGCCCAGCGCCACCGCGCCACCTTTGCCGAGTCCCGCCAAGCCCGCGCCCGTCACACGAGCCATGCGGCGTGCCGACGCGCTAACCAGTTCCGTGGCCCCAGCCAGCGCCCGCTTCAAGGCAGTGATGTCGGCTCCAAGGGTGACGGTCAGCGCACTCATGCGCCGGGGGGGGAGTCAACCGGGATGATTGAGTGGTGGCACCGCAATCCACGTCGTGTCACGAAGTTGGATCACACGGTTAGTAAATTCGGACGGTCTGAAATGACCCATCGCCCACGCCAACTTCCCCATGATGTTTTTACGGTTTGGCTGACGCAGGGCAATGACTAACACTCCCTCATGCTGTTTGAAAAGATGGGGCACCGTGTGAAAGAAATCCCTGTCTGTTGTAAGAATAATCGCGCCCGCATCCTGCGCATGACTGAACAATTCGTTATCCGTCATGCCCTCCCGCTCCGAGCCGCGGACGTCTAAAACTTCATGTCCAAGTTCCGACAACCACGTTGTTGCCGACTTCGGAAAATTCTCGTCCAGCAAGAATCTCATGCGACCGCCTCGTAGGCTGAAATTTGATAGTCCGAAAGTTGGCTGGCGAATTCCAAGGCTGCCTCAATATCTTCTTTGGTGATGTTAGGATAGTCCTCCAGGATGTCATCGATGGAATCTCCGGCACCAAGTGCGCCTAGAATTGTGGAAACAAGGACCCGTGTGCCGCGCACTGCAGGTTTGCCGTGGCAGACATTTGGATCAATCTTTAGGCGCGTTTCCATGGGCTGAAAATAGCACGATAAGCTCAGGGATCAAGTCCGGTCTTGCGTCATTCACGCCCAAGGCAGTGATGTCGGCTCCATGGGTGACGGTCAGCGCACTCATGCGCCGGGGGGGGGAGTCAACTGTAAGGGGCGCTTATTTTTTCTCTTATTCCTTGCTCAGTGGTTTGGGAATCTGTTGGAATGCACAAATTAAGACCCTGTTTTTCTTGTGCTTGAGTTTATGGTCCCTTGCAAGTACCGCGCCGCCGGTGGTTTCCAATATCCGCGCTTCCCAGCGCCCGGGCACGAAGCTGGTGGATATTTACTATGATCTCGCCGACGCGGACGGCGATTTGCAGTTGATCCAGGTGGCCGCGTCTTCGGATGCGGGCCTCACTTACGGCCTTCCCTGTGTATCCCTGAGTGGTCATATGGGTGCAAGTATATCGCCGGGCATCAACCGCAAGATCACTTGGAATGCCGGGGCGGATTGGAATGGCAACTGGGTGCCGCAATGCCGGGTGCGGGTCACGGCCCACGACGGCACCACGCCGCCCGCGCCTCCGGGCATGGCCTTCATCCCGGGTGGACCGTTCCAGATGGGCGACAATCTCGATGGCATGACCGATGCCATGCCGACGCGCAATGTGGAGGTGGACGCTTTTTTCATGGATAAAACAGAAGTCACCAAGGAGCTTTGGCAGATGGTCCAAACGTGGGGCAACGCGAACGGTTATTCGATTGGTGGCGGTTCCTTCAAGGCCACGTCGCATCCTGCCCAAACCATGTCGTGGTATGACGCTGTGAAATGGTGCAATGCTCGTTCGCAGAAGGAAGGCCTAACACCCTGTTATTACACAGACGCTGCGCAGTTGCTCATTTACAAGAGCGGCAGCACCAACATCGAAAACACGATGGTGAAATGGACGGCCAGCGGCTACCGACTGCCAACGGAGGCGGAGTGGGAAAAGGCTGCACGCGGCGGTGCCACCGGCTTGCGGTATCCATGGGGAAATAGCATTACAGTTTCCAATGCGAATTATTCGGTTGCTGGAAATCCGTGGGTCACTGGCAGCACACCTTACACCAGTCCGGTCGGCTCTTATCCGGCCAACGATTAAGGGCTTTTTGACATGGCAGGTTATGTCTGGGAGTGGACGTGGGATTGGTATTTAGCTAGCTACTACGGCACTCCAGAGAGTCTCACAAACCCCCACGGGCCGGTGTCCGGCTCGGCCCGCGTGCTTCGCGGCGGCGATTGGGACGACGGTGCCAGCTACTGCCGCTCTGCCTATCGTTACGGCATCAACAGCCCAGGCAACTCGTACTCCACCTTCGGGTTCCGCTCCGTCCGCAGGTAGGAGTCATCTTCCTCTGAGCTCAAGAGCCGCATGAAAAAAGAACAGAAAAGCAGGGCAAGCAAGGAGCGGAGGGACGAAGCGACGGCGAGCGCTTCGATTTCAGGAGTAAATTACCATGAGGGGGTCGAGGGGGATACTTCCCCCTCGTAGAGATTTTTTTTCTAGCAACCATGCAACTCAAGTTTTTCAGAATTCCGGCCGGAGATTCCGGTGAATTTACGGAGGATTTGAACGCTTTTTTGCGCGGGCACCGGATCTTGCATATTCAACGCGAGTTGGTGACCGAATCCGGTGGCGCGTGGTGGGCTTTTTGTGTGGAATACCTACCCCTTATCGCTGGAGGAACCACCGCAAATGGCTCGGGAAAAGGCAAAATCGACTATCGTGAAAAACTCAGCCCGGATGATTTTGCTGTGTTTTCAACGCTCCGACAGATTCGCAAGGAAGTCGCGGAGCGGGACGGAGTGCCGGTGTATGCGGTTTTTACCAACGAACAAATTGCCGAAATGGTGACCACAAAAACTAACAGTCTTGCGGCTTTGCGCAAAATCAACGGCGTAGGTGACGCGCGGATCGAAAAATATGGCGAGCGCTTTGTCACGGCTCTCCAGCCGGGTACGGTTTCAGCAAACATCAAAGAGGCAGGACCAAAACCATGAAACGTGCCGGAAATCTGCTAGAGCGCGTGGCCGAATACAGCAATCTCAGGCTTGCATTTTGGAAAGCTGCGCGTGGAAAGACCGCCGCCACAGAGGTGTTGGAATATCGTTCCCACTTGGACGAGAATCTCCGGACAATGCGAAATGGGATTCTTGATGGCAGCGTGGAAGTGGGGCAGTATCATTTCTTCAAGATTTATGATCCGAAGGAACGCAATATTTGTGCGGCAGCCTTTGCGGAACGCGTTTTGCACCACGCCCTGATCAACATCTGTGAACCGATATTCGAGAAGAGACTGGTTTTTGATACTTATGCCTGTCGCACCGGGAAAGGCCGCATCAAGGCGCTTGCCAGAGCGCAACACTTTGCCAGCAAACATGACTGGTATCTCAAACTCGATGTCCGCCGCTATTTCGATAGTATCGACCACCAAGCGATGATTCTTTTGCTAGAGCGCATCCTCAAGGACCCTGCGGTGTTGGAGATTTTCAAGCGCATTGTCGGCAGTTACTCGGTGGTTCCCGGGAAGGGCGTGCCGATTGGAAATTTAACAAGCCAACATTTTGCGAACTTGTATCTCGGCGAGTTGGATCA
>CAIYYV010000375.1 GCA_903930425.1 Akkermansiaceae bacterium
AAGGCCGGTGCATTCTGCTTTTTTCACAATTCACCACGATGCTTGAATTGATTGAGGAGCATTTGTGTCGGCGGAAAATCCGTTATATCAAGTTGACAGGGATGACCAAGGAGCGCGGCAAGATGGTTGAGGATTTTCAGACTGGGAGGATTCCGTTATTTCTGATTTCGCTGAAGGCTGGGGGCACGGGATTGAATCTGACGGCTGCGGACACGGTGATTCATTACGATCCTTGGTGGAATCCCGCAGTTGAGGAGCAGGCGACGGACCGGGCTTATCGGATTGGTCAGGACAAGCCGGTGTTTGTGCACAAGTTGCTCTGTCAGGACACGGTGGAAGAGCGGATTCATCAACTTCAGCAGGATAAGGCGAAGCTGGCTGCCGGATTGTTAGCGGGTGCCGACTTGGCGGCGACGCTTGATCCGGCGACGTTGCGTGCCTTATTGGAGGAATGATGTGGAGGTCATTGGCAATGGACCCCTTGCGGGTGATGGCAGGGTGATGACGGGGTGGCGGTTATTTTCGATGCTGGCTGTTTCCATCAATTTCCAGTTTGATTTTTTTCTCCGCACTCGGCACAAGCATTGGGTATGGCGAAAGCGAGCGCAGACAACCGGGTTGAGGTGAAGGTATTTTTGTATGGGATTCAGCCGAAGATTTGGCGGCAATTTTCGATTTCATGGGACGTGACCTTTATTGCATTGAGTGACGCGATTCAGGCGGCGATGGGATGGGACAACAAGCACCCGCACGAATTTCGTCACGGCAAGGGGAAGCGGCTCGTCGATGTGATTGGGCCGATCGGGTTGGAGGACCAGACGGTGGGAGAGTTTCAGGACGAGGCAGTGCTGACGGTGGCCGAGTTTTTGGGTCGGCGACGGTTACCGATTCGCATTCTTTATCGTTATGATTTTGCGGACGAGTGGATACACGAGATTGTTTTTGAGAAGCGGCTGGAAGGTGACGGGGGGCCGAAGATGTTAGGAGGGGAGCGGGCGTGCCCGCAGGAAGACTGCGGAGGGACTTTTCAATACATGCAGGCACTGCATGGAGAGATTGAGTGGTGGCATCCGGGATACGACCCTGAGGCGTTTGATGCTGCGGCGGTTTCGTTCGAGCCGAAAAAGGCGCGGCGGTCACGGAGATAAGGGTGCGGGCCTTTGGTCCGGCAGGAGAAGAATCATTCAAACTCCAAGGACCCGAAAAATTCAGGAAGGTGGAAATTGGGTTGGGGGGCGACCACTTTGGCCCAAGTCAGCCAATGGGGATGGGAATTGGTTTCCGCGCATTTGTAGAAATTCGCCCGCCAGCGGGTGCCTTTACGCGGGGGTTCCGCATAGAGATACTTGTTGAGGATGGCGATTGGGAGGCGGTATTCGAGCGTCCAGGTGATGGGGTGCTGGATTTCCTCAGTGGTGTTGACCGTGAGTGAGTGGGCGATTTCGATTTTGGAGCAATCGATGGCATCCACGAGTCGGGCTGTTTGGTTTTTGAAATTATGGGATTGGAACAAGAAGACCCCCATGCAATTGGTTTCGAGATTAAAATATCCGTTATGGGTATCGGCCTCGGGGGAGAAGAAGAATTCCACACAGCTATCCTGCCAGACCTTGCCGTGGGTTTTCGTGGCAGCCGCGCGGACAAACTGGTCATCCACCCGGAATATCAGATAGAGATTCTTCTGGTCGTAACGCATTTTCACGCGGGTTGCAGGGAAAGGGTCCGGGGTGGCCCCCATGTGATTTCGCAAGGCAAGCGACGGGGTTTGCATCCAGAATGGTTTGGACCAATCCGCATCGATGACAGGCGGATTGTCACAGGGAAGCACCTTGTAAACCGTAGGGCAGGGAGTGTTTTGAATCGGCCTCCACGCGCATCCCTGAAGCGCGAAAAAAGCCAGGCACACATAACTCAACCGGGACATTCGGCCCGCGCTCGTGATTCCAAGCATGATGTTAGATTGTGATGGATTAGGCGGGATTTGGTGGTCACTCGGCATGCACGAGCAAGACGATTTCGCCTTTCGGGGGGTGAGATTGAAAGTGGGCGAGCACCTCGGCAGCGGAGCCGCGGTGATAGGTTTCAAATTTTTTGGTTAATTCGCGGGCGACGCAGACGCGGGCGGCAGGGTTGAGTTCTGCGAGGATTTTCAGGGTGGAGACGATCCGGTGTGGGGACTCGAAGAAGATATTTGTTTCGTTAGATTCCAGCGCGGAGGCGAGGGCGCTGCGGCGTTTGCCGGTTTTGACGGAGAGGAAGCCCGCGAAGTGGAAGGCATGGCAGGGCAAGCCCGAGCCGATGAGGGCGGTGATGACGGCGGACGGGCCTGGGAGGACTTCGACAGGGGTATCGGCTGCGATGCAGGCTTGGATGAGGCGGAAGCCGGGGTCGGAGATACCGGGCATGCCGGCGTCGCTGATGAGGGCGATGGTTTCACCCGCGCGAGCGGCGGCGACGAGTTCCGGCGTGCGGCGGGCCTCGTTGTGATCGTGAAGCGAGACGAGTGATTTGCCAGAAATGCCGTGATGGGCGAGGAGGGGCGCGGAATGGCGCGTATCCTCGCAGGCGATGCGGTCGGCATTTTTGAGAATTTCCAATGCGCGGAGCGTGATATCGCCGAGGTTGCCGATCGGGGTGGGGACGATCACGACACGGCCGGAAATGGCGGATGGGGCAGGCATGTATCTAGCGGACTAAAGTCCTCGCTCCAATGCAGCGCGCACGGAGGTGCTGATTTTTTGAGGGCGGCCATCGGCATTGACGTGCACGGTGGTCATGCTGCCGGCGGCGGCGATTTCCCCGGCGGGGTTGAGGATTTCGAAGTTCCAGACAAGGGAGGAGGAACCGATCCTCTCAATTTCTAACAGGACAACGATGCGATCACCGGCACGCAATGGATGTTGGTAGTTGCAGGAGACTTGCGCTCTTGGCCATCCACCGTGTTTCAGATCGAAGACCTGCACGTCGCGGGATTTGAGGAACGCGTGTTCCGCCGCCTCGACATAGCGAAAGATATTAGAAAAGTGCATCCAGCCACTGGCGTCTGTATCGGCGAATGCGACCTCGCAGGCATGGCTGTGGGCGGAGGGTTTCATCAGGAGAGGGAGGGGATTTCCCGTTCCCCGGGAAGAGCCTAGGAGCTTACTTGAACTGGCTGACCATGACTGATGCGTTATGGCCGCCGAAACCGAAGCTGTTACTGATGGCGATTTTGACAGGCACTTCGCGGGCGAAGTTCGGCACGCAGTCGAGATTGCAAGCCGGATCCTGATCCTCGACATTGATAGTGGGAGGGACGATTCCGTCTTTGATCGCCATGATGCTGGCGATCAACTCGACGCCTCCGGCGGCACCGAGCATGTGGCCAGTCATCGACTTTGTGGAACTGACGAGGAGTCCGTGGTTTGCGTGGTGGCCGAACGCGAGTTGGATGGCTTTGGTTTCCGCGATATCGCCGAGGCCGGTGGAGGTGGCGTGGGCATTGAGGTAATCGACATCCTCCGGGTTTTTTTTACCATGGTGGAGGGCCATTTGGATGGCGTAGGCGGGGCCGCTGCCATCGGGGGACGGGGCGCTGAGGTGATAGGCATCGGCGCTGATGCCGTAGCCGATGAGTTCGGCATAGATTTTTGCGCCGCGTTTTTTGGCATGTTCGAGTTCTTCGATAACAATGACGGCGGCGCCTTCACCCATGACGAAGCCGTCGCGATTTTTATCGAAGGGGCGCGAAGCCTTTTCGGGTTGATCGTTGCGGGAACTGAGGGCCTTCATGTTGGCGAATCCGCTCAGGCCCATGGGGAGGATCGAGGCTTCTGAGCCGCCGCAGATGAAGGCATCGGCATCGCCGAATTTGATGATGCGCCAGGCTTCGCCGATATTATGATTGGAGGTGGCGCAGGCGGTGACGATGGCCATATTGGGGCCCATCAGGCCGAATTCCATGGAGATGATACCGCTGGCGATATTGGAAATCATCATGGGGATGGTGAAGGGAGAGACGCGTTTGGGGCCTTTTTCGACGCAGACGCCGTGTTCACGTTCGAGAGTGGCCAAGCCGCCGATGCCGCTGCCGACCATGACGCCGAACCTGCGAGGATTGAGGGTGGAGACATCGACGCCGGAATCCTGCATGGCCATTTTTGAAGCAGCGACTGCGAATTGGACATAACGATCCGAGCGGCGGGCGTCTTTAGGCACGCGGAAATAGCCATCGGGTTCGAAGTTTTTGACTTCACCGGCGATTTTGCAATCGAAGGGATCCGGGTTGAGTTGGGTGATGCGGGAGATTCCGCTACGGCCTGTTATCAGGCCGTCCCAGGTGGTGGATAAATCATTGCCTAACGGGGTGATGCAACCCATGCCGGTGATGACGACGCGACGTTCATTCATAGTTTCGAGCGGCACTTTGGCGGGGGATGCCCGCCCGCGCAAGCATGATCGCCAATTCCTCGAAGGATGTTTGGCGGAAGAGACAAATTGCTAACCGAGTCGGCGGCTACGGCCTTTTTCATTGAGGGCGGAGCAAAGCGGGCAATGGATGACCTTGAGATCGGTAAAGTCCTCAAAGGCATGAAGGCAAAGTCTGCAAACGACGCGGTGGGCTAGGGACCGGCTTTCGGTCCGGGCGTGGAGGGTACGCGAGATCACTGCGCAGAGCAACACGGCGGCGCAGGAGCCGAACACGACAAAAAGCACGAAATCAGAGAGTGAAAGGTCCATCAGTCGGTTGATTGGTGAAGTCGATGCCTACAGCGATCCAGCGGGACGCTTTTTCGGGAGCGGGGAGGAATGGCACGCGGCGCAGCCACATTTCCAAAGGGGAAGGAGAGCCTTCATGTCCGGCGGTCAGGAAGACGCAGTCGCGCACGTTGCCGGCGGCGTCCAGATTGAGGAGGAACCGCCAGTTCTCGGAAGTCATCGATGAGTCGATCGCGCCGTCGAAGGGCGGAAATTCGCGAGGCAAGGCGGCGGCCGAAATTCCGGAAAGGGGGGCAAGCACAGGGGTTCGCGTGAGTTTCACGGGAGAAGGAGGGCCTCCGGTCCGACGCAGGGGGGCGGGCAGGACCGACAGCCCGCAGGCGGCGAGAGGCAGGCGGATGATTCGGTCTGCGTCGGGTAAATTTTTCAAAGAAGGAACATAGGGTGAAGGGGTCCACCGGGTGGTTTCGGTGACGATTTCTTCCAAGGCGGAGCGTCCGTCCCACTGGGAAGGTTCGAAGCGTGAGGGAAAGGGCCCGCCTTCCCGAGCTCTCAGGGTGAGGGCCCGGCCTTCGGCATCGTCCGTGACATGGATCACCGAAGCTTTGAGCGCGGCCCATGGAGTGGGTGGGGCCACGCGGATATGCAGGGAGGTGAGGAAAAACGCGAAGCCTGTGGCGACCAGCAGGAGGGGCCAACTTTTCTGGAAGGGGGATTCTTGAAGTGGCTGCCAAGAGAACACCCAATTGGGGGCGGCATGCCGCAGGTTTTTTTTGGAGACGCGTTTTCCCATCACTCTGGCATGGATGAGGATTCAGTCACGGGAGTGGTAGAGGCATTGGCGCCGACCATGGCAAGACGGAAGCCTCGGCCGAGAACCTGTTCGATGACTTGGCGTTCGATCCCCACAGGGGTTCCCGTGTCGGTTTGGAGCAAGACGAGGGCTTTTGCAGGGGCACCCGTGGCGCGCAATTGGTCGAGCCGAGCGGACAATTCGGCGAGGGTGACGGCCTCGCGGCCGAGGTGGATGCGCGGTTCCGTTTCTCCAGGGCCTAGTGTCACGACGAGGGTTTCTTGGAAGCGTTCCAGTTGGAAGCGGGAGGGAGGCAACTCGACAGCCACGCCCGACTGCCGTAGCAACAAGGGACTCAACAGAAGAAGGAGCCACAACAGGGCGAAAAGATTCAAAATCGGCACGGCATGCAAAAGTCCCGGGCGTTCCGGCAAGGTCATTGCGAGTTTCACTTGGCAGGTTCTGCTGGGGGTTTCGCCGGATAACGCCCTGCGGTCACCTCGCCGCGGAAGGGCGCGAATTCCTCTTCTTCGCGGGCATCGGCGATCAAGTGGATCATTTCGATGCCGGCACGTTCGATGCGGTGGACCAGTCGTTGCGCCCGCCCGAGAAAATACAGGTAAAACACATACATCGGAACGGCCACAGTGAGCCCGAGCACCGAGGTAATGAGCGCCGTGAACACGCCTGCTGAAAGTTCGGCCGGCCCCGTAAAGCCTCCTTGTTCACTGACTTTTTGGAAGGTTTCAAGCATGCCTAACAGCGTGCCGAGCATGCCAACTAACGGAGCAAGCAACGCCGTGCCAAGGATCACCCGAAGATTTTTTTCAATGCGCGGCACCTCCAGTTGACCGGCCTCTTGCACAACATCTCGCAGGTCTGCCCGGCTCAGATAGTAGCGAAGCAGGGCCGCATGCGCCACTCGCGCTACTGGGCCGGGTGCGCGGGCCGCCTCATGGAGGGCCTCGGCAAACGCGCGCCGCCGGATGTGATGCGCGAGGCCCACGAGCAGATCCGCGACGTTGATTCGGGCCCGGTGAAAGAAAAACAAGCGCTCGACCAAGCTGAGCGAGCCGACAAACGCGAGGCCGAGCAATACCCACACCAGTGGGCCACCTCGCTCGATCAAGCCCGAAGGTTCTATCAATGCAAACATCATCTGCGGCACTTTATATCATCTACCGTCCAGCTGGCGAGCACCAAAAGCGATCCGGACTTGCGGTAGGACGCGACATTTCACATCGTTGTTGCATGCTTCACGCAGCCGCCATCCTCAAGAAACTTCTGCTCGAAAAATCGGTTCGCACCGGGCACTTCACACTCGCGTCCGGCCAAGCCAGTGATCTTTACATTGATTGCCGGGTCACCGCATTGGATCCCTTTGGGGCCAATCTCATCGGTGATCTCGGCTGGCACGCGGTTCGCTCTAAAATCCATTCGGAGCACCTGAAGATTGATGGGATTGGCGGCATGACTTTGGGTGCGGATCCGATTTCACTGGCAGTGGGCATGACATCCGCCACGAAACATCCTGCGGAAGCCTTGCAGGTTTTCACTGTTCGAAAGGAACCGAAATCGCACGGCGCGGGCCAGCAAATTGAAGGCAACTTCAAGGCGGGCGACAACGTGATTGTGGTGGATGACGTCATCACCACCGGGGGGTCCACGCTCAGGGCCATGGATGTGATCGAACGAGCCGGCGGCAAAATCGCCTTTTGTCTCGTGCTCGTGGATCGCGAGGAGGGCGGCCGCCAAGCCATTGAAGCCCGCGGCATTCACGTCCTGCCTATTTTCACTCGAAGCACGTTGTTAGACGGGTGAGCGGCACGGGATACCAGGTGGCCGTCTCCGCGATTCATCTTGGTTCTTTCCAAGCGATTTTCAGTCGGGTTTCAAGCAAGATCGGTGTTGACGCTGGGCAAAACCGGGTATGTTATTGGCACCGTGCATATTAGGTCTCATTGAACTTCCACCCCTCATCCTCATGAAATCCAATCGATTCAAAACCACCGCTTGTTTCACCGCCCTTTTTGCTTTGACGCTCGTCGCCTTTGGAAGAATTAGCGAGGGGGCACTCAATGAGCTCGTGGAGAAAAAAAAGGCTGCTAAACAGGCACCGCAGGCACAACCGCAGCCGCAACCGCAGAGGCAGATTGAGCAACCCCGGCAGCAGCCGCAGAGACAGATTGAGCAGCCTAGGCAGCGGACGCAGATTGAGCAACCGCAGAGACAGATTGAGCAACCCCGCCAGCGGACGCAGATTGAGCAACCCCGGCAGCGGACGCAGATTGAGCAACCGCAGAGGCAGATTGAGCAACCCCGGCAGCGGACGCAGATTGAGCAACCGCAGAAGCAGATTGAGCAACCCCGGCAGCGGACGCAGTTAGAGCAGCCGCAAATTCAAAAGCGGCAGACACAGATTGAGACACCGCAGCCGGAACGATTAGCCACCCCATCCTCGAAGCCCAAAGTCAAACTTGGCGACCGTTCTCCGTTTGCCGGAACGGGCAGAAGAAATCCAGAGGGCACGAATGAGGCGGATCACGGCTCCCGGACGCTTTCTTCAGACGCAGTGAGAAAAGGTCTCAAAGATCCCGTTCTCAACGACCCCCCCATCACAGACACTTCCAAAAAAGTGATCCGGGAGCCGCGCGAAACTTCCGGCCTCAAAATAACTCCTGACCTTTCGGGCGTCCCATCGAAGAAGTCGCTCCAGGATTCTCCGGCTGGAACGCATCGTCCGGATGGGATCCTCCGGGATCAGGGAGCAGGCAAGACCCGCCGCGCTCTGGGAGCTGTGGACACGGGTGATGAGGTCCGGCGTCCCTCCACGGATGCGGATCCCGCAGCCCGGTTACCGCACCCGACGATCGATCGCAACAAGCTCGGGGTCGGCACTTTGTCCGAACCAAAGATTCAAAAGCACTCGAACGGATCGATCACCACGAGCCGATTCTCGGAAAAAGGAAAATTGGCGGAGAAGACACTGGAACAAAAAAATGGGAGCCGGCAGATCAGCCGATTCAACAATCATGGCAATCTGAGCGAGCAGATTGATGCGAATAAAGACGGCACACAGCACAAAACACGTTTCAACGACCTGGGTAAAAAGACTCGGGAAGAGGTGTCTCACAACGATGGCTCACGGGAGGTCACCACGCATCAATTTGCCCGCAGCGGACAAACCCGAAGCTCACAAATCATCAAACACAATACGAAAGGCCTCGCGATTTCCAAAACCGTGACCCTGAAGCGGCCCGTCATACTTTCTAACAGGACGGCTTTCGAAGGAAAACCCATCGTAAAAAGCTATGATCGAGGCCGCTTTGGTTTCGTTTACCATCACGGCCACTCGGAGCATGTTCCATTGATGGCATTCCGTCATGATTCCTACTGGCATCATAACGATGGTTCGATGTATCGCCACCCGTTCCGTTACGATTGGGGCTGGGATCGGCATGACTGGTATCGCCATCGTTCCTACTATTTCCCCATTTACACAGTCTATCCGACTCCTATCTATTGGATTACCGATTGGATGGTCGGCAGTTATATTGCCGACGGTTACGACTCCGATGCCTACATTTCAGATGCGCCTGCCAGAGAAATCGTAGTCGTAAGGGAACATGCCACTCCGATCAGCAATGAACTCAAGGAAGACTTGAGAGCACAGATTGAAAATACCATCGCAGAAGAACAAGCCCAAACGGAAAACGTGAGTGAGAGTGAGAGTGAGAGCACGGGCGAGGACGACAAGCCGGTGAGCTCGGATTTGGCAAAATCGCTTGCCGATCTAAAGCATATCTATCCGGTATCTGGAACGCTCAGTGTGACTTTGGCTTCCGATGAAAACCAGTCCGTGATGGTTTCCGACGGAGATTTGCTCAAACTCGAACCGGGGCAAAATGACATCCTCGCAGAAGCCACCGAAAACACCTTCGTCACCATGCGCGTGATGACCTCCAAAGGCGAGGAGGGCGAAGCCAGAGCCGGAATGCTGATCAGCATCTCTCTGAAATCCCTGCAAGATTTCGACAGTGAATTCCGCGCCCGAATCGACCAAGGTGTGGCCGAGGCCGTCGAAAACAAGGAACTCTTCAAAAAAGGGGCCGAAGGGGCTGAGTAAGAAGCAGGCCACCGCCGGGGATCAAGTCTCCCCGGCGGCGCTCACGGCCTCGACGGCGACCAGGCAGACATCATCCGCGTAGTGGCGGCGTTTTTGAAATGCCGTGACGTCACACACGATCTTGGCGGGCATGGCGGCCATCGGGCCGTCGAGCGCTTCATCGAAACCCGCCACCAATCTTTCGACACCAAAGGGTTCGCCCGCGGGATTTTCCGCCTCAATCGCACCGTCGGTAAACAAGAGAAACACATCACCGGCGTTTAAAGGCGACTCGGCGCTGTGGAAAACGGCGTTCTCAATCAGGCCGAGGGCCGGTTGATGCTGGGGGTTCTGCCAGAGAGGTTGCGGTTCCTTGCCACTGCCCCGGCGCACCCGCAAGGGCGCGGGGTGCCCCGCCACCGCCCATGACGCCCGGCCGTTTCGCGTGTCGAGCACCAGAAAAAACGCCGTAACAAAAAGCGTCTGACCGCTGCGTGAGATCACTTCGCGCAGGTGGCGGTTGAGTTCTGTTAGAAACACGCCGGGGTCAGCCGCGACCGCCGAAAGATTTCTAACAAGCGCCCGCAAGATGGCCGTGACAAGAGCCGAACGGGCACCATGACCCATGACATCGGCGATCAGGATTCCGGCGCGGTTTTCATCCAACTGCATGAGATCGAAAAAGTCCCCACCGACAGTCGATGCGGGTTGATAGAAATGAGCGAATTGGAGACGCAGCGGGTTATGAGTGGCGGCAGGGGGGACGAGCGGGTAATGCGATGGGAGCAGGGCGTTCTGAAATTCTCGCGCCATTTCGAGGTCTTCGCGGATGACCGCGGTTTTGGCGGCGACCTCGGTTTCCAATTCGTGGTGGTAACGCAGGACGCGCGAAGTCATCACCGCGAAATCCCCGGCAAGAGATTCGATTTCATCACCGGTATAAATGGCCTGGATTTTTTCGAGATCTGCTTCGGACTGTGCGCGTTGTTCTTGGATTTGAGATAGGTGATGATGGACCGGTTGGTGGAGTTGGGTGGCGGATGAGATCGAGCGTGCGGCCCGGCCGAGGATGGCGAGTGGGCGGAGGATATTTCGGCGCACCAACCAGAACCCGCCCAAGGCGCAAAGGGTGAGAACGCCCGCGGCGGCGAGTCCGATGCCAAGAAAGCTTCGTTGCAAGGGGCTCACCACCTGATCACGTGGCGAAGAAAACACGACATAGGCTTGTGGCGAGCGCCCGGCGGGCCCCATACCGACGAAGCCCGCCATCCTCGACTCACCATTGGCGTCCTGCATCAATGACCAGCCATTGCGCGGGTCACGCCGCATGACTTCCAACGTTTGGGGGGAAACGCTCGCGTGGAGCGACATCGACCCGCTCACTGAGCTTGCGAGAATCCGGCCGTCGGGCAGGACGATTTCCCAGCGTTCACCGTGCGCGAGGTCTGCCATGGCGAGTCCCGAAAACAACGAACTCACATCGACTGACATTTTGACAACGCCGGAAAAAGCGGCCTGGTCATACAGCGGCACGACCACATCGAGCGAAAACACTCCGGAACTGGCATCGAGGTTGAGGACATCGGTCCATTTACCGCCTTTGCGCAGCGCAGCACCCGTTTGCCACCACTCTTCATCCGCCTGATCAAAATCGCTGCTTTTATTGGTGGCAGAGAAAAGGCGGCCGAACCGGTCAGTGGCCAACACCTCCGCCACCTCCGGATGCAGTTTTTTGAATTGGCGCAAACTGGCGGAACCGGGGTTCTCTAACACCGTGATCAGACGAGGATCATCCGGAGGCAACGACGACCACATCGCATCTAACTGCTGGGTTTCCCTCGCGATTTCATCGGGTTTCTGGGACGCCATTTCCAAGTTTGTCGCGGAAACGCCACGGATGATCGCCGGATCACCCGCGAGCCAAGTCCGGAGACTTTCGCCCTGTTCATCAGACGCTTGATCGAGCTCACGCACGAGGACGCGGGCTTCTTGTCGGTGAAGTTTTCCGCGTTCCGTGAGCAAGTGCTGATAACCGGAGGTTTCAAAAACGATCAACCCTAACACAAACGGGAGTGCGGCGGCGATCAGAAGTGCCACCACGAATTTCCCTTGCAAGCCCAAGCCTCCGAATCTCATAAAGCGAGAATAACATAGCGCCGAAGTTTCGCCAGTGCCAAGTGACGCGGCCGAGTGGCGGCTAGAAAATAAGCGTTGTGAAAACCGTTCGCTTCGGCTTTGCTCCGCGCGCTGTCAGGGACCCTGGAGGTTCGGCAAGCGAACCCCGCCAGGCCTTGATTGGAGCAACGGTAGTTTGTCCGGGCTTGCCGGGAATTCCCTGGCGGCACTTTTGTTTTACGGCCGCAGTGAGGCATCCATCCGGCGAAGGATCTCGTCCCGACCGACCCGCGTTTGGGCCGAGCAGGCAAAGCCTTCCGCCTCGCTGCCAAGGCATTCCACCAGTCGGCCTTGAAACAAGGCGATGCTCGCCTGCGTCTTGGCGGCGCTTTGCTTGTCCACCTTCGTGAAAACTAACGAAAACGGCACGCCCGTCGCAGCCAGCCAAACCAGGAAATCCACATCCAGGCGCTGCGGCGCCAATCGTGAATCAATCAGCACAAAAACGCGGCGAAGATTCGCCCGTTGTTCCAGGTAATCCCCCACCCGCTCGTTGAAATCAAATTTCTCACTTCTGCCCGCTTTCGCATATCCATAACCCGGCAGGTCGACCAAGCACCACGATCCGTTCATTAAAAAAAAGTTCACCAGTCGTGTCTTTCCCGGCGTGGCGGACACCTTGGCCAACGAATCGTTGTTAGAAAGCAGGTTAATGAGCGACGACTTGCCGACATTGGATCGGCCGATGAGTGCGAACTCGGGAGTGTCCCAGGAGGGGCAGTCGGGCAGGCTGCGGGCACTGGTGATGAATTCGGCTGACTTGATGTGCATGCGGCACAGGATTGGAGGCCAAGGAGATGGCGGCAATGCCGGATTTCAAAAACCGAGACGCTTCGCCCTTGCGCGTTGCCGTGCAAAGCGCTTTGTTTCCGGCGACTTGTTGCAGAAATCTGTCATGGCGAAAACGAAGTGTGCAATTCTCGGTTGGTTTTCTCCGGCGCTCGCATTGATGGCCTGCGCCGCTCCCAAAGCCATCGTAGTGGAAGCAGACCCAGCGGTCCCCACGCAATCCGCCGCCTCGAATCCCGAGTTTCCAAAATCGGGCGAACCGGATCTTCCGAATGACGGAATCCGCTTGCCCGACATGCTGGCGATGCCCGGTGAGGGTGATTTCCGCTCGCTGAGGCCGAATGCCGGGTCCGAGGCGGGAGCGGTGATTTCGCGCCCACCGACGGATCCGCCCGCGCGGCCGAAGCAAAAGGCGGCGACCGCGGAATGATCAACGCTGGTTGAAGCGGGACATTTCGCGTTGGGCTTCACGCAGTTCGACTTGTTTTTTCAGGTCCTGGCGTTGGTCCGAATGGGTCTTGCCCTTGCCCACCCCGATCTCGATTTTCACGCGGCGGTTTTTCCAATACATGCGAAGGAGCGGCAATGAGCAGCCTTTGATCGCGGTGGCGGATGCCAATTTGAGAATTTCACGCTTGTGAAGCAACAACCGGCGCGGGCGTTTGGGCGCGTGGTTGAACCACTCGCCGGCCGTCTGCCATGGCTGAATGTCACAGCCGTAAAGAAACACCTGATTCCCGTCAATGCGGGCAAAGGCATCTGAAATATTGATCTTGCCCGCCCGGATGGATTTGACCTCCGTGCCCTTCAACTCAATGCCCGCCTCCACCTTCTCGAGAATATGAAAATCGCGGCCGGCCTTCCGGTTGGTGGCGATCAGCGCGTTCATGGCGGTGCTGGCCGGCACGGCAGCGATAGTCTCAAGCCTCCGCCTTTTCGACCCGTTTGATTTTGCCTTCGATGATTTCGGTGAGGGCAATATCCGCGATGCCCATGCTGGGACGCACTGGGATCAATGGCGAGCGACCGCTGTTGAGCTGCCTGACACGCTGCGAAACCAAATTGACTAACACCAACGGGTCCGGAACAATTTCGGCGGCCTTTTCAAGAAGATAACTTTTCATAAATACATCGGGGAATCGGGAAATCCGCGGCGTTGGCTCAAAAGAAATGATTTTTTCCAAGAAGCGGTAACGCGACGGACTCGCTCAAAACAAAGGAACAAGGGTAGACCCGAAATGCAATCCGGGCCGACCGTCAAAGCAGCTATCCCTGCTCCTGACAAGCTTTATCTGCCACACGACCCGTTTATTCGAAGAAGCATCCTTGCGGCGGCGGCTGGCATCACGATACCCTCCGGCATGCAAGCCATCTGCCTCGTGGGTTTGGGAATCGCGTTGCTCAGCATGGGCACGCCCGCCGCCTTTGGCATTCCGATGCCCGCGCCTCCGGGAGCCGCACAACAATCAGCCATCGGCCGGAAAATTTGGCAGAACGAATGCGCCGGCAGTGTGGCCGGATTGACCACTTGGAACGCGGGCGAAGAGTTCCCATCGTTAGGCATCGGCCACTTCATTTGGTATCCCGAAGGATTCAATGGCCGCTTTGAAGAAAGTTGGCCGCTCTTTATCGCCTTCGCGAAACGTCAGGGTGCCCAAGCCCCGGCCGTCGCACTCGAACGCCGCAGCCCATGGAAAACGAAATCCGCATTCCAACAGGATTTCGACGGCCCGCGCCTCACCGCCCTGCGCGCCTGGCTCGCAAAAACCGTCGCCCTGCAAACCGATTTCATCATCCAACGCTCACGTGCCGCCTTGCCGAAAATCCTCGCCGCCGCCCCGGCCCAGGAAAAATCCCGCATCGAGGCGAACTATCACAAGGTCGCCACCACCCCACACGGCACATACGCGCTGATCGATTATGTGAATTTCAAAGGGGACGGCACCGTGGTCACGGAACGCTACCACGGCCAAGGCTGGGGGTTGCTCCAAGTGCTCGGCGGCATGCGTGAGGTTCCCGCAGGCGCTCCCGCCGCCGCGGAATTCGCCGCCGCAGCGCAACGCATGCTCACCCGCCGCATCGCCAATTCCCCACCGGCCCGCGGTGAAAAACGCTGGCAGCAAGGATGGAAAAACCGCTGCGAGACTTATGCCCGCCCGCTCTAACAGCGAACGGGCCGGAGCCTACCCCGCGACTCTCTAGTGTGGCCCGTCCTACAGAAAACACTTTAAGCGGTTTGATTTCCGATTGATGATTGTTGATTTTTGAATGCTGATTGGATCTTGAGTGGATGTTGAGATGGCGTTCCGTCACTTCAACAATCAAAAATCAACAAGC
>CAIYYV010000376.1 GCA_903930425.1 Akkermansiaceae bacterium
ACCGTGAATGGGATCTAACCACAGCAACCGAATGAAATGTAAAGAGAAAGAGTGAAAATCGATATTTAGAATGATCTTAAACCAGCAATTTCGGTCCCGAAGATATACATTTAAAATAAAAACCCAACAAAAACATCCTGCAGGCAAGCCACAGATGTACATGCTCAACAATATGAGGCCAGAATTGACATTGTGATGCACCAAGGGATCGGAGGGTTTTTAAAATCTCAAGATCAAAACTCTGCCGGATCATTATATGCTTGTCAGAATGCCTATGATAACCTACACTGCAAACGGGCATAATCTGAACTTTCCATAAACTTCCTCCCCCAGTGGGGGAGGTTTGGGGTGAGGGTTCAAAAACGCAAGATTATGCCAGTTCGCAGTATAGTTGCGAATGTTCGTAACTCTGTGTGTGCCGAGAGCGATGAGGCGTTTACAAAAAAAATGACGATGAAATAGCTATACCCCCCAAATCCGTTATAATCAGGAAAAACTGGATCTGGCAATGAGGAAAGAGCATGACCGATCTACAGTAGTACGAGAGGGTGAAGTTCACCTGTACAACTGGTGATGTTCAGCTTTCTCTCGTTGTCAGTTCCTTGTAGTTGTGAAGTCAAGGTTTGATCCCATATTCATAATCGAACAGGGTTGCCATGGAAAATATCACATCAGAAAAACGCGCCATCTGCGGCGTCTGCCCTGCTGGGTGCTGGATCATCGCTGGGTATGACAAGGAAGGGAGGTTAGCTGCGGTGCGACCCGAGGATGGGGCTGAGTTTGGGATCACCTGCAAGCTCGGTGATCATGGGCCGGCCATCGTCTATGCCGAGAGCCGCCTCCGTCACCCGCTTCGCCGAAAAGGTCCGAAGGGGACCTATGAATTCGAACGTATCTCCTGGGATGACGCCTATGCGATCGTCGTCGAAAACCTCAACCGAACCAGGACGAAGTACGGACCAGAGGCAGCGGCCATCTATACGGGCCGGGGCGGCTTTGAGCTGGCGATGTGCGATGTCTTTCAACCGCGAGGTGTGGCGATTTCCTCGGCATCAAGCGTCCTGTTTCCTTTCGGTTCGCCCAACACGTTTGGCGTCGGCTCACTCTGTTATGTCTCCTTCGCCATGATCGCACCACACGTCACAATGGGCGGCATGCTGATCGACATGTTCTCTGATATCGAGAACGCAGAGATGATCGTGGTCTGGGGCGCTAATCCGGCCACGGATTCGCCGCCGATCGATTTCAGGAGAATCGTCGCCGCCGTTGAGCGAGGCGCCCGACTTGTGGTTATCGATCCGCGCCGTACCCGAACAGCGAAACTGCCGGGTGCGGATTGGATACCAATCCGCCCGGGAACGGACGGTGCGCTCGCGCTGGGACTCTGCCAGGTTCTGATCGAAGAAGAACGCTTCAACGGGGCCTTCGTGCGCAATTGGGTGTACGGTTTTGAGGCGTTTGCCGATTACACTCAACGATTCCGACCTGAGGTGGTCGAGACGATCACAGGAGTTCCGGCTGAAATTGTCCGCTCTCTGGCACGCCGCATCGCCGGAGCGAAGGGGGCGGCGCCGATTATGTACACCGGCCTCGAGTACAGCGACAGCGGTGTCCAGGCCATTCGCGCCACGTTCGTCCTCTGGGCGCTTGCAGGTCAGCTCGATGTGCCCGGTGGACGCTGTTTCCGGATGCGCCAGAACCGCTTTCAAATTAATCGCGAAGGGCATGTCCCCAACCCTGACGCCAGTATGGCCCTAGGGCGCGACCGTTTCCCGCTCTACAACCTGTATCGCGACGAAGCCCATCCCCAGGCGCTGCCTGACGCGGTCCTCCAGGGACGTCCCCATGCCATTGGCTCACTTATCATTCTCGGCGCCTCGATCATCACCTCATGGCCGCAACCGAGATATGGAAACGTACTCTTGCCGGGCTCGACTTTCTCGCCTGCATCGATGTGCAGATGACAGCCGATGCTGCCTACGCCGATATTGTGTTGCCCGCCGCCACCCTATTCGAGATCGAATCGTATATGACCTACGGGCCGATCTTCCGCATCCGGGAGAGGGTGGTTCCCCCTCTCGGCGAGTCACGGAACATTTTCTTCATTATGGCCGAGCTGGCCAAGCGCCTTGGCTATGGTCATCTCTACCCACAGAACGAGGCGGCTCTTCTCCATCATGTACTCAAAGGGACGGGCTTTACCGTCAACGATGTCCGGGCAGCGGGAGGCAGCGTCCGCATCCCAACAACCATGATGCAATACCAAAAGTGGGAAAAGGGACTGCTGCGCTCCGACGGGAAGCCGGGATTCGACACACCTACGGGCAAGTTCGAGATAGCCTCCACGACCCTGGATGCGCATGGCTACGATGCCCTGCCGGTCTATACCGAACCGCAGGAAGGACCACTGGCGCAGCCGAATCTGGCCAGGCGTTTTCCTCTTGTCTTCAACTCCGGCTCACGGGTCACCACAGATTTCCGTTCTCAATTCCACGGCATACCGGAACTGACACGGAAGCGGCCTGAACCGACGGTCACTTTAAACCCATGCGATGCCGCAGCACGGGGCATCTGCAACGGCGATCTCGTATGCATCCGCACCTTGCGTGGCCAAGTCGTAATGCGGGCCATCGTGACTGAAGATATTATGGCGGGAACGATCGATGCGAACATGGGCGGCGGCGGTCCGGTCGGCCCCAAGGCCTGGCAGGAAAACAATGTCAACACGTTGACTGACTTGGATCGCTACGATCCCATTTCCGGCTTTCCCATCTACAAGGCTCTCCTGTGCGAGATCGAAAAAGCCCCGGAAAGGACAGCGACAATCGCTATGGATTCAGGCGAATCGTTTGCAGTATTAGTCGATGCGGCAAAGACATCGCGCAACGCAGCCCTCTCGCACATCGATTCCGACCGCAATACCACGATGTCAGTCACTCCGGAAGAGAGAGAGCATGACACAACCGATTGAAATAATACGCTGGCCATCATCCCAAGGTCA
>CAIYYV010000377.1 GCA_903930425.1 Akkermansiaceae bacterium
CCGAAGTGAATGAACATGCCATAGCGGAGATCCTGCCATTGCTGAATGACTTCCGGTTTGGCATAATTGGAAGCCTCCCATTCCGGCGTGGTGAAATACTCATACAGTTCGCCTCGTTGGTCGCTGTTAGGAAACCCGTCACGCACAGCGGACTGGGCGAAGGCATGGGCGGCGATGGAAAGACTGATCAGGGTGGTGAGTATCGGATTCATGGGATGATGGGGTGATTGATAAAATAGGATGCGTTGAAAAAATGGATGGTCAATTTTGAATGACTCTGAGCCGAAAAAAAAGCGCTAACGGTTGCAATCCAAGGCTGCTGGCTTGCCAGGTTTCGATTCCGGCAGTGGTTGAGAGATGGATGAGACTGACATTGTCGGTGTTCCATGTGCCAGCGGCCAGATCGGGGGAGGTTTCGACTGAATAGGACAGATCGGGACGGTTAGATGGCCGCTGGTAACGGAGCGCCAAAGATTCGCCGCTTGGCACCACAGTGGTAAGGGAGTTGGCAGAATGGACTCGTGCAGAGAGACCCATGGCATACTTCAGCAAGTTACTCACCCCATCGCCTGCGGGAGTCGCCAGCGGCCCGCTGACAGTGGGGTCCGCTAATTCAGCAGGATCGGTGAAATTCTGGTCTTGCCAGAGAGTGTAACTCATTGGCACGACACTCACCGTGACATTGTCGAGGAGCAACTGGCGCGTCGCCGAGTCTGCTTCTCCAATGAGTGTCAGCGTGGTGGAGCTTCCGGTTGCGGGCAGCTGCCACGTGGCAGTGATAAATGCGCCAGATCCGGCGCTCAATGACCGGTGACTCTCGCCAAAAACAATTTCCCCAGCCGCGACCGAGCCGTCACGGGATGCCAGATCGACACTGACCTGATAGTTTTCACCCGCCACGGTGGAAATCGTTTGAGAGATGCTTCCGCCGGTCGAATAATCGCTGCCGCCGGTGAGTTGCAAATTCTGGCTGCCATTGTTCGGGCCAAAGCTGCCGGGACAGCCGATTTGCGCGCCATCTGGAGGTAGGGCGTCGACTTGCCAACCTGTGAGAGTGGAGTCGCCTGTGATATAACGATCATAGTAGGCGGTTTGGGGATCCTCAAAGTCCCCGTTCACGATGAGATTGGACAAAGGATTATAGATCGCGGTTTTCAAGGCGGTGAGGATATCGAGCGAGGATTGGGAACACGTCTGATCCTCCCACATCATGAGATTAATCGACAACGGAACTCCGCGTGCGCTGGCACTTTTTACCCAATGGATCGCCTGGCTGGAGGTGATGGAGGTGTTGATGGCTTGGTTCTGGGAATACACTCCCCAGTCCTGCTCCATGGTAAACATCGCTTGCTGAAGCAGGCCTTTCATCGGACCGTCGGTGAAGATGCCGTTACCACCGCTCGCCGTGCTGCCGAATTGGCTTTCGCCATGGTTTCCCTCGCCCATCCAGACATCCTGGAAGTCCGTGTTGCGGACGATAATCCACGGATTGTAACAAACAAGTCGGCTCGGATTGCCCGCTTTCGCTGCCTCCCCAAGGCGCTCAAAGGGTGCCGGATAATAGACCATAGCATCATCAAAAAACCAGCCATCCAATTGAGTTCCGTAGCGGTTCCCCGCCTCGGTGATGACTGCGATCCAGTTATTGAAAAACACGCTGCGATCTCCAGTGCCGCGCTCGGTGAACTCCTCGGCCGGAAACTGCTGCGCCTGCCACCAGTCGGTCGAGTTATATGCCAGATGACTGTCATGGCCTGTGTGATAGTAGAGCATAAAACGAATGCCATCGTGATGCAGAGCGGCGGCGATTTCACCAATCAAATCTCGGGTGCTCGTCCGGTCTCCATTGCCGAGAATGGCATCAACGGCCTGGATCGGAGCGCATATCTGATAGGTCCACCAACTCATCGACCAGATGACATAGTTCGCGCCGGTCGCTCGCACCATGGAAACAAATTTTGGCACATCGAAATCCGCGGAAAAATTTTCCAGTGATTTTTTTGGGCCTGTCGCGGGGTATCCCCATGGGCCCATCTGGAACATGAGTCCATAGTTTGACTGGCTGAGCCAAGTGGTATCGGAGCGGAAGGCGGCGACGCGTTGTTCATAGGCAGGGCGATCCGCTTCCCGAATCAACTCCAACGAGAGAATCTCGAGATTGCCGGTCGCATCCGTGTCACGCCTGAGCGCGAGTTTTCTCGTGCCTGCCGGCAGAGTGATGATTCCCGCATCGAGCCGATCCCAGCCGATGGTCCGGGTGCTGAATGGAAGCGACGAAAAAGATCCCTCGATGCTCAGTCTGAGCGGAATGGTATCGGAAGCACTCAGTTTGGCATAAACATGATAGTCGCCACCCGTTTCCAGCGAGACATTCCATTTCATGTAATCGTTGCTATTGTCGTCCCAATTGGAATACCAAAAGTGTTTTGGATAGACGGCGGCACCTGAGTAAATCAATGAGAGTCCCGAATTGTGCTCGGATGCCGCGGCCATCAGTACGACCAAGTTGTCACGGGTTTCGGTCTGAGAGATCACGATTGGATCAGGCCCGGACTGGGCGACAGGCGTATCCGCGAGGCAGTTGCCCGAAGCGGACACGAACCACCCCAACACCACGGGGAGAACCCATTTCTTGGAGGTCATGAGTTTCTCATTCAA
Organism: Akkermansiaceae bacterium; assembly: GCA_903930425.1. GTDB lineage: Bacteria > Verrucomicrobiota > Verrucomicrobiia > Verrucomicrobiales > Akkermansiaceae > Luteolibacter. The sequence goes on from CAIYYV010000377.1 coordinate 2,659, forward strand.
GGGGCGGGTATTTGAGTGGGAATTTAGTGACCGTAAATTCTCACGCTGCGAAGATGCAGAGTGCCCAATTCACCGGTTTCCAATCCCAGTTTGAGATAACGCGCATCCACACCCTTCACGATGGCACCCGCAACGCGACGTTCCGGCACGGCCACCCAGCGCGGCTGTGGGCCCGTGGCCGACCAAACTTGTTCCCAGTTTTTGCCGTCATTTGACACCCATAACTTCAATGACGCCGCGCGTTCCTGCAGCATGTCATTGCGGTTTTCAATTACCACCGCTGCGGTGGTTTTTTTCTGTCCGAGATCAATGAGGATCGATGGGTCCTTCTCTTCCTGGGTATGGAAGGCGAAATTGCCCTGACAGGTGCCATTGAGCAGGGTGTCTTTTTCCGCGCTCCACTGCGGATCCAGCGAGCTGGCGGTATAAGTCGCAGCCCCGGTGATCTCGGTCAAGCCTTGCAGCGCGGGGTCCGGTTGCATTGCCAATTGGACTTGGCCGTCCACCCGCGTCACCGGGCGATCGAACGTGAGTTTGAGGATCGTCTCCGGCATCGCAGTGCTGTGAGTCGGCACCTGCACGGATAGCCGCCCATCCTTCTGGGTGACCGCGACCTTGCCGCCTGTGAGATTGACTGCAGTCACCCATTTTTCGTTGAGCTTGGGCAACACCACCGTGTCCGCAGAACCGGGAAATAGATGCAGGTAAACCACCTTGTCCTTGAAGGTCGCTCCGCCCCACTTGCCATTGCGAAACGGACCACCACGCGTGCCGCGAATGCTCTCGCCATAGCGCATCATCCAGGCCCCCACTTCGCGCAATAGCTTAACCTGTCGAGGTTCAATCCTTCCGTCGGGCATGGGTCCCACGTTCAATAACAAATTGCCGTCACCCGTGGCGCACGACGCCAGCGTTTGGATCACGCGGTCGAGGATCATGATCGGCCCACCCGGTTTGAACGACCAATTCTGGCCGACGAGTGTGATGCAAGATTCCCACGGACGATCGATTTGATAATTGCCGATCGTTTGTTCGGGAGTATCAAAATCCGCTTCGAGTCCCTTGCGGTTTGTTTCCACATAAAAGGAACACCGATTGTTGATCACGATGCCGGGTTGCAGCTTCCGGGTCAGCGCGAGAAATCGGTCCGCGTGCCAGTAGCCGATCGAGTCGCCCTCGCCGAAGCTATCCCACCACATCGCGTCAATCTTGCCATAATGAGTGAGAATTTCACTGACTTGCCGGGTCATGAACGCATCGTATATCGCATTGTCCCCCTGGCCGTAGTCGGGGTGTGTCCAGTCGCGAGGCGAGTAATACCATCCGAGCTTCATGCCTTTGGCGTGGCATGCATCTGATAGATCCTTGAGCACATCGCCCTGACCGTTTTTCCACGGCGTGTCGCTGATGTCGAATCCTTCTCTCGCCTTGGTGGGCCACATCGAAAACCCCTCATGATGCTTGGTGGTGAAAACCATGTATTTCATCCCCGCTTCTTCCGCAACCCTCACCCACTCGCTGGCAATGAATTCCTTCGGGTCAAACTGCTTGTGATAGTTGTCATAAACCGGGTCCACACTCGGCACATCCGGGCCAAGGCGATTGCCCCCGGATTCCTTCGGGCGGTTGCCATTCCGATCCCACCCGATCTCCACGCCACCCACCGAACTCGGACCCCAGTGAATGAACATGCCAAACCGGGCTTCCCGCCACCACCCCATCCGCGCGTCGCGTTGCGTAACGGATTCCTCGGCAGCATGGGCCGTGGCCAAAAATGTGACAAGAGCCAACACAGCTCGCCGAAGAGCCTTTCTATCAGATCGGATCATTTGGGGATTCGGGTGGATGGTCCTGGATTTTCCGGCAAGTGGATGCATGAAGCTGAGTCAAAAGTCGGATAGTTGAAAGGATGCTTTTCAAACAAATGGAGGATGATGTCTGGAAGGAAGGTCGGTGCTTCCATGAAATACAGCTCGTAGAAAGGAGCGGAACGGACTGATGGGAAACACTAAGCAGCAGCATACCCAGAATTTCATTTTCGGCTATGGC
>CAIYYV010000378.1 GCA_903930425.1 Akkermansiaceae bacterium
ACCACCCGACTCAAGCAATGATACATCACCGGCTTGACCTCCGAATCCTTCCATGGCGCGAGCAATCGTCTGTGGGGCATGACCCAAACTACCCCAAAAACCACCCCGCGCAAGAACTTTCTTCCATTAAAGGAGTTTCCTTTAAAGAGGAAAGCCGCGGTTCTGAGCGGCGGTTCTTAACGCGAGGTGGTTTCTTTCCTGTTGAAACGTGGCTTAAGGCGTATCAGAAACATTTCATGCCTTTGCGGACTCGGGATTTTGATTATCATTTGCCAAGTGAGTTGATTGCGTCGCGGCCATTGGTCGAGCGAGCGGCGTCGCGGATGTTGGTGCTACGACGAGACAGTGGACGTATCGAGCATCGGATGTTTCGGGAATTCCCGGATTTTTGTCGGGCGGATGATTTGTTAGTTTTGAATGACACTAAGGTGGTTCCGGCGCGGGTGTTATCGGATGACGGGAAAATCGAGCTGCTCTGCCTTGAGAGGTTGTCATCGGTGGTTTGGCGATGTCTTGTAAGGCCAGGGAAGCGCATGAAAGCGGGGCGCAAGCTGGCGGTTGCTGGGATCATTGGGACCGTGATGGAGGAGTTCGACAATGGAGATCGATTGGTCTGTTGGGATTCCCCGTTAGATTTAAGCCGACACGGACATCTTGCGCTGCCGCATTATATGGGTCGCGCCGACGAGCCGATCGATCGTGAACGTTACCAGACAGTGTTTGCGCGCGAGGAGGGGGCGATTGCCGCGCCCACGGCGGGTCTGCATTTCACGTCAGAGATATTAGAGCGATTGCCGCACGCGTTTCTCACGTTGCATGTGGGGGTTGGTACATTTCGGCCGGTGAGCGTGGAGGTGGTTTCTGATCACGTGATGCATGCGGAAAAATTTACGGTGAGCGAGGAAACCGCGCGACGAGTCAATGCGGCGGGTCGGGTGGTTGCGGTAGGCACGACGGTGGCTCGGGCGTTAGAGGCTATTGGGATGGGGAATAGGGATGGCGGGCAGCGGGTCGAAGGAGTCGAGCACGTGGGGGAGACGGACATTTTTATTCGGCCGCCCTATTCTTTCCGAGTGGTCAGCGGGTTGTTGACGAATTTTCATTTACCGCAAAGCACATTGATCATGTTGGTGAGCGCGTTCGTCGGGAAGGAATTGGTATTTGAGGCGTATCGCCAAGCGGTGGCAGAGCGTTATCGTTTTTACAGTTATGGGGACTGCATGTTGGTGGTATGAGGGAGAATCGATTGAGGGCGGTTGATCGACGAGGGGCGGGGCGAGGGGCGGGGCGAGGCAGTTAGGGGCGTAGGGAATTCGGCCGTTTGGCAGGAGTGATGTGGGGAGGTTTGAGGTAGAGAGGTTGAGGGATATGTGAGCGCCAGGTGCGGCGGGCCGTTTCCGGGGCGTGGACCCATGCATGCCAAAGGCGTGCGGCATTTGGGAATTCTTGAGTCACGAGGGAAGCGAGTGGGTGGGGCAATGGGAATCGTTCGGGATGATCAAAGGACACTACGGGGATTCCTTCTGAGGCTGCGTTAGCGACGAGGGTGATGAGTTCTTGGGAGTCGCAGAGAGAGGGGGGGGTCGAGAGACAGAAATTTTCCATGCGTGAAGACCAGAAGGAGCCGCGGCGGGCATCGCCGATGGCAAGGCAGGGCGCGCCCTCATGGGCGGTGGGCACGGCGAGGATCGACGGCAGGGCGAGAGCAGGGCAGGTCAGGGCGATGGCGACGCCTTGGGCGGCGGCGATGCCCACGCGGGTTCCGCTATAACTTCCTGGGCCGCTGCCGACGAGGACGAGGTGGATTGGAGGATTTTTGCGGGCACTGAGCAGTGCGTGCAGTGGGGCGAAAAGTTGTGAGTTGTGATTGCGGTCGCTGTGAAATATCCGTTGTTCTAACACCGCGTCGGGGGAAGCCAGCGCGAGAGACGCATTCGGGGTGGAAGTTTCGAGAACGAGGGTCAAGTCAGTGGGCACGGCGCGTAAAATAGGGGGAGGGTGTTGGAATGTCG
>CAIYYV010000379.1 GCA_903930425.1 Akkermansiaceae bacterium
GCTGCGACATCCCAGTAGGCCTTATCGCTCACCGCTTGGCGCGAGATATCAAATTCGCGGATGAAATTTTCCTGGAGTTGTTTGAGTTCCGCGCTGCCCGCGATCATTTTTGGATGTTTCGGCAGGTAGCGGAGTTGGAGGGCACGTTGTTCGACTTCCTTGGCATCGAGGATCGTGTGCACATCGAGAGCCCGGGCGTAAATCGAGCGGGCGCTGCGGGCGGATTGGAGATTGATTCGGGCTTCTCTGGATTCTTTTTCAAGCAGGTCGATCGAATTCCCGCGGCTGGTGGTGCGGTTTCCGGCGATTTCGGCGAGGTATTCGCGGGCAATCGCGTTGGCGACGGACTTTGCGATCTCGGGGACGGGATGGGTGATGGAAATGTCGAGGAGGCGGGTGCCCTTGGTGATCGTGACTTTGAGCCAGCGATTCATCATATCCGCAAGGATGGCCGGAGCAGGCGGGCCCTGCAGCTCTGTGCCGTCCGAGGTGACCGTGTCGAGTTTTTTAGCCACCCAATCCGGCATCCAATTCACGGGTGCCGGCATCAATCCTTCCAGTTGGCGCACATCAGCGCGGGCAGCAACGCGCTCTAACAAATCCATGCGACGGACTTGTGCGGCCACGGTGTTCATGGCTTCGATGCTGCGGAGGTCGATCGATTCGCTCGCGTCGCGATCGCGGGACATCATAATGGAAGACGTCTGCTGTTTGATGAGCAAGGTGGATGTGGCCGAGTATTTTTTCGGGGTTTTCGCGAGGTAATAGCTGGCGGCAAGCAGGCCGAGGATGAGTCCGAGAGTGATCCAATACCATCTGCCGATGAATTGCTGGATGAGATACTGGGTATTCGCGGTGCCGACGCGGTTCGACATATCGGGATCAAACTGATCCGCCGAATCGTCGGCGTCGGGGGCTTGGCGGAAGGATCGGTGTGTGGGGATCATGGAGAGAAGAAGGAAGAGCGGTTGATTGCGGCGAACCTGTTAGAATTGGCTGAGGTCCGGAGTGAACGGGCGGGGCAATGACTCAGAACAGGCGTTCGGCCACGGTGACGACATCGTCAGGCTCGAGAAGGAATGGGCGGTCCCCGGCTTGGGAGAGCGCTTTGAAATCGATAATGATGACCTTGCCCTTGCGGTTAAGGCTGAGTTTTTTTGGATTGGCCAATTCGGTGAGGCCGCCTGCGAGGGCGACGGCATTGACCAAGTCGAGTTTGCCTTTGAAAGGAAAGATCAAGGGGCCGGGTTTTCTCACTTGGCCGAGAACGGTGACGGTTTTCCCGACGAATGGGCTCTCCTTGACGATGATGCGATCCCCATCCCCAAGTTTCACGCGGCCCGCAGTGCCCGAGATCGCGTCCAAGCTGTATGTGGAAGTGGCACCTGATGCGCGGACGAGTTGGATGGCATTGGGGTCGGCATTTTCGGCGAGGCCGCGGACGGTGGCGATGGCGGATGCGAGATCGAGGTGGCCGGACAAGGGAATCGGGACCTGGCCGGGGAGATTGACCGCTCCGATGACCGAGATGAAATCGGTGGCGTATTGATCCACTGTGAGGTTCAATTTGGGTTCCACGAGATAGTCCTTGGCATAGAGGGAGCGGATGATTTCCGCGGCGGCAGCGACCGTGAGCCCGCCGATCTTCAC
>CAIYYV010000380.1 GCA_903930425.1 Akkermansiaceae bacterium
ACCACCCGACTCAAGCAATGATACATCACCGGCTTGACCTCCGAATCCTTCCATGGCGCGAGCAATCGTCTGTGGGGCATGACCCAAACTACCCCAAAAACCACCCCGCGCAAGAACTTTCTTCCATTAAAGGAGTTTCCTCTAGTTCGCTCCTCTAGTTCGCTCTAGTTCGCGATTCGGGCTCCGCCAACGATGCCTTGATTCTCAGGCGGATGCGGCTACAAACGCCGTGCATGACCGATCCGCCGCGCACACTCAAGGTTGCGATTCCCAAAGGGAGTCTGCAGGAGCCGACTTTGGAGCTTCTTGCCAAGGCAGGCTATGAGGTGTATGTGTCGTCACGAGGGCTTCGTCCGAGTTCTAACGATCCAGAGCTTGATTTGTTTTTGATCCGCGCGCAGGAAATCGGTCGTTACATAGGCCAAGGGTTTTTGGATTGCGGGATTACGGGTTACGATTGGGCCTACGAGAACGAGGTGGATCTCGTGGATCTGGGTGAGCTTCCGTATTCACGTGCTACGACGCGACCGACTCGCTGGGTTTTGGTGGTGCCGGAGGATTCGCCGATTCGCAAGCCAGAGGATCTCGAAGGCAAGCGCATTGCCACCGAAGGAGTGGGCATCACTCGGCGCTACCTCAAAGAACGGGGGATTCATGCAGAGGTTGAATTTTCGTGGGGAGCCACGGAGGTCAAGGTGCCGGATCTGGTGGATGCGATCGTCGATGTCACCGAGACCGGATCGTCGATCAAAGCGAACCGTCTGCGCATTGTGGACACGTTGTTGACGTCGTTTCCGCATTTTTACGCCAATCCGGTGGCCGCCATGGATCCATGGAAGAAAGAGAAGATGGAACGCATCGCCCTGTTGTTGAAAGCCGCGTTGGGAGCCCGCGGGAAAGTGGGGCTCAAAATGAACCTGCCGAGTGCGCGTTTGACCGAGCTTCTTGAAAAACTGCCCTCGCTTCGTCGACCCACAGTTGCGAACCTTTCCGAGGAAGGATGGGTGGCCGTGGAGACGGTGATTGACGAAATCGTGGTTCGGGACATCATCCCGGAACTGAAGCGCTTGGGGGCGGAGGGGATTATCGAGTATCCGCTCAACAAAATTGTCCCTTGATCCTTTCACTGCAAACCAACCCCGAATGTAACCGCCATGGGCTCTATCAAGAAACGCCGTAAGACTAAGATCAATAAACACAAGCGCAAGAAGCGCATGAAGCAGAACCGTCACAAGAAGCGTCTTCGCTACAAGTCCTAAGGACTCGCGAGTGATGTTTTTTTAAAGCGCCAGGGACTTATCGCTTTAGGTCTCTGGTGTTTTTTATTGTGGTCGGCAGGCGAGTTTTGAAACCCGCGGGTCACGGTTGCAGGAGAATTTCCATGGGCTTACAAGTAGTGGTGAATTTCCAGGTGATTGATGAGTCGGACGACTGGATTGTCGTGGATAAGCCCGCGCCTTTGATCGTTCATCCGGCCAATCGCAAGCCGGAACCCACGCTTTTGGGCGGGGTTGAGAGCTTGTTAGTTTATGAGATTGAAAACGGGGCGTGTCCGGCTGTGGTAAATCGGTTGGACCGCGAGACGAGTGGTTTGGTGCTTATCGCCAAACATAAGGCGGCAGCCCGCGCGCTCGGAATGGTTTTTGCGAGACGTGAGGTTGCGAAGGAATACTTAGCGATTGTGCTGGGTTGGCCGGTGGAGGATGCGTGGGAAAGCGGCGCGTCGATTCTTCGTGCCGGCGAGTTGGGGCCCGCATCGATTTGGGTGCGTCAGGTGGAGCATCCAGCGGGGCGCGTGAGTCGCACGCGTTTTTGTGTGGAGCGTCGCTTTGAAAGGAGTGAGGGGCGGTTTTCTCTCGTGCGTTGTTTTCCAGAAACGGGGCGGATGCATCAAATTCGCGTGCATTTGGCATCGAGCGGGCATCCGGTGCTCGGCGACAAGCTTTATTCCGGCGATGGTTCGGAATACCTCAAATGGATGGAGCAGGGATGGACGCCCGAACTCAGGGAGCGGCTGCTGCTGCCGCGACAGGCGCTGCATGCGACTCGCCTCGGGGTATTGTGGGACGGACGATGGATGGAATGGGAGGCTGCCTTGGCCGGCGACTTAGCCGATTTTGTAGCGGGGAAAGCGGCGGGTGAGATTCCGGGGCTTGTTATCTGGAGTCGTGATGACTAGGCTGGCGTATGGCTGCACTTGCGGAATTGGTGGCGTTTCTGGATCGAGAACTCCAAGTGGCTTCGATTTCAGATTACCCGGGTGCATGGAATGGCCTGCAATTGGCGAATGACGGTCAGGTGGATCGGATTATTGCTGCGGTGGATGCTTCATTGCCAGTGATGGTGGCTGCCGGGCTTGGCGGGTCCGGCTTGCTGCTCGTGCATCACGGGCTCTTCTGGCAGGGAGCTCAACCGATCACGGGAGGCTTTTATCGGAAATTGAAAACCGCGATGGCTGATGGTTTGGCGGTTTACTCCAGCCATTTACCGTTAGATGTCCACTTCGAGTGGGGCAACAATCAGTTGCTTGCGAGGGCCATTGGAATGGTTGATCCGCAGCCCTTTTTTGAGCATCAGGGGCTTTGTTTAGGGGTTCGGGGGTCATGGATTGGGACGCGGAGTGATCTTGCGGAGAGGCTGCGGTGCGTTGTGGGTGGGGCGGTGCATGTGTGTCCCGGCGGGTCGGAAACCGTGACCACGGTGGGCGTGATTACGGGTGCTGCGGGCCGCGAGGTGGCCAAGATAGCCGCCTTGGGTGTGGATGCATTTGTAACGGGCGAGGGTCCCCATTGGAGTTATTTACTGGCTGAAGAGTTGGGGATCAATGTCTTTTATGCCGGTCATTACGCGACAGAAACACTGGGCGTGCAGGTTCTTGCCCAAGCACTGGCGAAGGAATTCCAACTTCCATGGACATTTATCGATCGCCCGACGGGTCTTTAAAGCCGCTACTGTGGCGACGTGACCGGACTGTCAATGCTGTTTTGGCGATGGTGACCGTCGATCAAAGGACTACGCCCTTTCCCTCGACATGGCCAAGGGGTTGTCGATAGTGGAGCGCAATGAAAAAGGTAAACAAGCTCGTCGATACTTTATTGAGTGCGAATGAGCTTTAAGGGAGGAACTACACCGTATCCTTCCCCATCCCGAAGCATTGCGGCTCGCGGCTGTCGTACTGGAAGGGAGAAACGAGGCCACTCTGGGCGTCATCGCAATTCCCTAAGGCATCCACCGTGAACCCCAAATCATTTAATCTCGAGGACACAGTCCATGAGGTAATCGACGACTTCAGCAAGCGCCTTGTAGGCGGTGCGGATCAGGCAGTTTCTTTTCTCAACCAGTGAGCAAATGTTAGGTCGTCACTGCGGTTCCGGCGCGGATGTAGCGGGCTTGGCGCACGGTGTTCGGGCGGTGCGGTTTCAATTCGATGCCGGAGGCTTCCAAGAGGCGCGAGAGGGTGAATTCCTTCACGCCGACGAGTTCGATGCCGATAACGTCGCCGGCGGTGTCGAAGTCCACGGTGACGGTGGATTTCCGGGAATCAAGCACTTCGGTCCGCGCCACCTTGCGGCGGGAGAACCGGACGTAGGCCGCCATCGCCACGCTGTCCAATTCCACGACGGGCGGGGTCTTGCTCTTGAGGCTGATGATGTGGTGTTCGGTTTTCATTGCCAGTATCCGGTGATGAGCCAGCAATCGGCTCCTTTGACTTCTGCGACGACGAATAGGGTGCGGTTCTCAAAGGCTTTCTGGAAGACCTCCTTGAATCCGCCTTCTTCGCCTCGGCCTTGCCTTCGCTTCTTGTCGGGAGAGCGAACGCAGGATTCCGCCTGCGCCAACATGAATCCCCGTTCACCCGCTCTTTGGGCGAAATGGTCACGGGGATGAAAAGCGCTTGGTGGTGGCATGTTCCGGCAACGACAAGGTGCCGGGTAATGCCCTCGCCCGCAACTACAAACTACGGCATGACGGAACGTGACGGCGCATCGGGAGAGGATATTCCCGGTGGCATGTGGGCCGGTCAAGCGATGTGGCCGAGCGCCTTGAGGGTGGCGAGGATGCCGGTGATTTGATCGATGCGCTTCTTGGACTTGCGCCCGAAACAGGCGGCGAGAGCATCGGGGTTTTGGCCGACGGTGGGCAACAGCTTGCGCAGGGCGGTCACTTGTGCGGGCAGGTCCGCAGGCCAATCGAGGACGGCGGCGGTAGGTGCAACCCTCCGCGAACTTCATCAGAATCATGCGCCCCCGCCAGTCGAACTCCATGGGGCGGAGAATACCGCAAACCTCACGCGGAATCCATCGCGCGAGCGTGCGCGTGGATCACGGGCAATGGGGGCGACCACTCACCCATTTGTGGGTCGTGAGTCTCGCGCGCGCAGCCGGGCGCGTGGAGGTGGGCAACTTGGGTGTTTTGCGGTGTCCCGAAACCTGTAACGCTTTGTATCGCTTTCGGGACTCAATTTGATGCGTTTTAGGCCAACTGGATGCAAGTCACCTCAAAGTTGAGAATGGCTAAAACCTTGAAAAACAAGGGAAAACACAGTGTTTTAGGGAGTGCGGGTAAGGAGAATCGAACTCCTGCCTCAAGCTTGGGAAGCTCACGTTCTACCATTGAACTACACCCGCAGATCGTCTTCGGCGCTGAAAGTCCGGGCAAGTCGCGCGAAAATCAAGGTAATTTGACGCCGCTTATCAATTTGGTTTTTTTGAAAAAAATTGGAAGAAAACACTTGCTAGGGCAGGAATGGCGCGGTTTGATGGTTCTGAAAGCGCGGGCATAGCTTAATGGTAAAGCCCTAGCCTTCCAAGCTAGACACGCGGGTTCGATTCCCGCTGCCCGCTTTTATTTTTGAATCTGCACTTTAATCTCATGAAAATTTTACAGCCCATTTTCTTTTTCGGTATTTTGAGCACTGTGTTGGCGTGGATGCCGGTGTCGGCTGAGGTGGATTGTGTTAAACTTTCATTGGCCGTGAAGCGGGGTGTTGCTGCGGAGCCGTCCAGAGTGCTTGAGATTGTTGCCGTGGAGATTTCCACGGCGCCGGCGTGCGCTTGTGAAATTGTCAAGGCTGCTATTGAGGGCTCACAAGCCAAGCCCGAGGCCGTGGCTGCGATCGTTCAGGCTGCCATCACTGCGGCCCCTGAGCAGATGCGTTTGATTTCCCAGTGTGCCGTGGCGGTTGCTCCGGATGCGCTGCCGCAAGTGCAGGCCGTGCTTGCAAAGCTTGATCCGAAGCATGGTGATGCCGCTGTCAGCGCGAAGAGCGCGAAGGACGCGAAAGCGCCGGTTGGAGAAACGGCCGCCATGCCGAACCCATTGGATTTCCCTGGGCAAGGTCCGTTAGGTCCGATTCTCGGCGGTCCCGGCGGTCAACCGCTGATTCCCATTTATCCGCCCATCATCATCATTATTCCTCCTGAGACGAGTCCGGTGGATATTCAATGAAGATGGCTGAGTTTGCATTCCTTTGATCCCCCTTTTTTAACTTTATGAAACGCAAAATACTGCTCGGTTTTTTCGCACTATGTGCTGTGGGTTCCGCTTCCGCGCAAGGTCTTTACTACCTTGGCACCGAAGCCCAGGAGTCGATCCCTCTCAAATGGGTTGTGGGCGCGAACGTTGTGTTTGATGACAATGTTTCACCAGGTATTGGTGCGAAAGAAAGCTCGGTGGGTTTCAATCCCAGCGTGGCCCTGACGTTTGTTTCGATCTCGCCGCAGACGACTTGGGATGTGTATGCCAGTTTGGGGTTGATTTATTACTTGGATGCTCCAGAGACGATGGACAGCCTCAATCCCCAGATGCGCACGGGCGTGAATCTGACTCATCGTTTCACGGAACGTCTTCGTTTTTCGAGTCGCAACTTCATCTCTTATGAACTGGAGCCTGATTACTCGGCGGGTTATGCGTCTTCGCGCCAAACCGGGGCCTATCTTTTATGGCAGACTGACAATTCGATTGGTTTCCGTTGGACAGAGCGTTTTGCGACCTACACCGGGTTCAAGTTGACCAGCACGAGTTATGCGGATGTCGACAATAATGACCGTTTCACATGGGAGCTTTATCAGCAGTTGCGTTACCAATTGAGTCCGCAGTCGGTTCTTACCGCTGATTATCGGTATTCCGAGACCACGGGGAATGGCGCGTTCTCAAACGCCAATGACCACTTCATTTTGGCCGGGTTAGAGCATCGTTTCAGTCCGAATACTGTCGGCATTGTTCGTGCGGGTGTCCAGTTGCACAGCGTTGATGGTGGGGACAACAGTGCAAGTCCCTACGTCGAATTTGCACTTAATTCGCAGATCAATCAAAACTTCAGTGTGCGTTCTTATGCCCGTTACGGCATCGAAACGTATAACAACATGCAATACCTTCCATTGCCGATCGGAATGGTGGAATTTGATGACCAGCGGGTTCTCCGCTTCGGGTTGTCTGCGGAATACGCCATCTCGCCGACTTTCTCGATTTTCGGTGGTGTGGATTACATTCCGACATCTTTTGCGGGCGGCCGCGCGATCAATGTGCCAGGGCTGACGGTTGCCGATCAATCGTCGGAAATCATCAGTGCTTATCTCGGTCTTTCCATGAAGTTCAACGATTACCTGACTGGCACCATTTCGTATAGCTTCACCACTGCGGATTCTGATTTTCTTGGCGGAACTTACGATCGTAACCGCATTAGCATTGGTTTGAGTTCGGCGTTTTAATGGGATTTCTCGCATCGAACCCTAAGTCCTTGTTGGTTTGATTGTTGACTCCCGCAATGTCTGTCATTGCGGGAGTTTTGCTTTCGACTGGAACTCTATTGAATTTGTGAAACACTGACGCTAATGCAGCCCTCCTCCTCGCAACACAACGAAACGGTCCTCAATGCGGTGGACTACTGGCAGGTGATCAGAAACCGTTATGGGATTGTTCTTCTGACACTGCTTCTGGTGTTTATGACGGCTGCGGTCATCACGTATGTGATGCCGAAAAAATACGAAAGTGAGGCGATCATCGAGGTGAAGCCGCGCATGTCCAGCATGTCACCGTTAGGGCCGCAGATGTCGGAGACATCAGGAGGCAGTCGGATGACGCCGCAGTTTTTTGGCACGGAGTTTGAGAAGATCAAGAGCCGGAATTCACTTGAAAAGGTGGTTGAAAACCTTGAATTGACCAACCGATGGACGATGGACAAGGAGGCTGTTTTGCGCATTTTGAAGAGCATTGTGAACACTCAAAATATTCGCGGTACGGATTTAATTTCGATCAAGGTGCGTCACACGAACAAGCAGGATGCCAAGGATGTGACCGAGGAGGTTGCGCGATCTTACAAGGCCTATCGGGCGGAGATCGAGGGTCGGGATGCCGAGCGCGCGCTTCACGAATTGAACAAGGCGGTTCAGGACCAGGAGGACAAGGTCGAGGAGCGCCGGAAGGTTCTTGCGACGATTGTCCGCACCAAGGGCATTATTTACAAGGGGAACGATGCCTTTTATGCCCAATCGGGTTTGGATGAGGACCAAGGGGCTCGGGACTCGCTGCAAATCTATCACAAGCTTGAGCAGGAGAAGATGCAATTGGAGAGCCAGATCCACACGTTGGAGAAATATGACAGTGATCAATTGATGGCGTATGCGGCGGGTCTCGATTTGCCCGAGAACATTATTCGAAACCTCTACCCTCTCTATTTGGTTGCAAAGCGTGAGTTAGACGGGCTCAAGATCAATGGGTTGGGAGAACGTCACCCCACGGTGCTTGCGGCCGTGGATCAGATCAGTGGCATGAAGCGCCAGCTCGAAGAGGGGGTTGTGAACCTGCGTGCCATCCTGAAGACGCAACTCGACTTATCCACTAACAGTTTGGCCAGCATGGAGGGGATGAAGGACTCAACGCGTGAGGAGGCGGTCAAGCGAGGGTTGGACACGCAGGATTATGTGGATGCCAAGCGGGATTTTGAGACAGACCAAGAGCTGCTTCAGACGATGAAGATCAAGCAGATGGGCGAAACGATTTCAGGGAAAATGCCTGGTGAGAGTGTTGAAACGCATGATCAGCCGGTGGTTTCGGATGCGCCGGTGAGTCCGAATGTTACGCTCAATCTTTTGTTAGGGGCGGTGTTAGGATTGATTTTCGGGGTCGGCATTGCCTTTTTCCTTGAGTATATGGACACATCGGTGAAGAGCATTGAGGATGTGGAGCGTTATCTTCAGGTGCCTGTTTTGGCAGTGATTCCCAAGGAGATCAGTCTTCTGCACAAGCAAAGCGGGAACAGTCCGGATGCCGAGGCTTATCGGATTCTCAGGACCAACATTGAGTTCAACCGTAAAAATCCCGAAGACAATGCCATCACGGTGGTATCCGGCGGTGCCGGTGAGGGGAAATCCACGACCTTGATCAATCTGGCGTATATATGTGCCCAGGGGGGCTACACCACCCTGATGATTGACGCGGACTTGCGTCGCCCACGGTTGCACACGTTTTTCAACATCAACAATTCGGTGGGGCTCACCAATTATTTGACCACGGAACTGATGTTAGAGGATGTGATTCTTCAGACGCCGGTGGACAATTTGTATTTCATGCCATCGGGGATTCTTCCGGCGGATGCGGCGGGCATTTTGAACTCACGGCGGATGTCGGAGTTGATTCAGGATGTGAAGCAGCGTTTTGACTTGGTGTTAGTGGACAGTCCTCCGATTCTTGGGGTGAGTGATGCATCGGTTTTGGCGAGTGAAGTGGACTTGACGATGATCATCGTTCAGCACCGGAAACTGCCGCGGAACATGTTATTGCGGGTGAAGCAGGCGGTTGAGAACGTGGGAGGCAACGTCATTGGTGTGGTGCTCAACAACGTGGATGTCCGGAGTGACAGTCAATACCAGTATTACACGAGTTATTATACCTATTATGCGCCTTCAGAAGCCCAGGCTGCTCCGGTGCCCGGGGGAGCGGT
>CAIYYV010000381.1 GCA_903930425.1 Akkermansiaceae bacterium
AACGCGAACGCCATCAAGAACCTCGACGCCTTCGCCGCGAGTTGCACCAGACTGATTGCTTCACTCGATAAAGCCCAAAACGAAGTGAAGACCTGCGGTCAAAATCTTGCCACGATCTCCGATGCTTTCACACAGGCCGCCGCCACCGTTACGACCAAGGACGACACCAAGCCCAATGACAAGAAGGACAAGAAGGACAAAAAGGACGACAAGAAAGTGATCACCAAGACGCCGCCTCCGAAGGATAAGGTGACTCCTCCCAAAGACGCCCCCAAGACCACCACTAAATCGTCCGACCCGGATGCCGGCAAGACCACCTTCAAGGGTTACGTGTCCGATAAAAACGGAAAAATCGGCCTCACGGAAACCAAAGACAAAAACGGCAATGTCACCAAAGTCACTCACACGACTTATGACTCGAATGGAAAGGTGACTGGCGTCAAGACCTACGGAGCGAATGGGAAATTGGTGACCAATACCAGTGCCACCACCGCGAAAGCGGCCAGAGACGTCTCACAGAACGTCATCCGGAACATTCCCCGGCCGCCTCGCGTTGGTTGCTCCGGCAATTGCCCCTAACAGTGCCGCCCTGAATGAGGGCTGGCCTGTTTTTCGGGTTTTCATGTGGCAGGCGTCTACGGTTGATGCCTGCCACAGATGATTTTTGGGGCGCGTGAAATTTGCGTTTCCCAATTCGCGGGATTCGGGATTGAATCCGCGCCCGCCCATGAGTCACCCCACCTTTCGCATCGCCCTCGGAGCCGATCACGGCGCCTTCCAACTCAAGAATGCCGTCGCCGCCCACCTCAAGTCGCTCGGTCACGAAATCCGCGACTTCGGCACTCACGCCGCCGCTCCGGTTGATTATCCTGACTTTGCGAATGAGGTGGCCCAATGTGTTGCCGACGGCACTTATGATTTTGGGATCCTGGCATGCACTTCAGGGGTCGGCATGTGCATCACCGCCAACCGCCATCGCCAGATCCGCGCGGCCAATGCCCGCTCGGTCGAGGAAGCCGTGCTCACGCGCCAGCATAACGATGCGAACGTGCTCTGCCTGAGCGGCAGGGCCACGGATGAGGCCACGGCGATCCGCATGACCGATGCCTTTCTCGGCACGGCCTTTGAGCGCGGCCGTCATGAAGCCCGCGTCTGCAAAGCATCTGGCAGTCGGATCTCTCAAGTGGACCCAGAGGTTTTTGCCGCCATCCGCTCTGAGGAACAACGACAACGCCAGCACATCGAGTTGATCGCCTCGGAAAATTTTGCTTCACCGGCGGTGATGGAGGCTCAGGGGTCGCTGCTCACGAACAAATACGCCGAGGGCTACCCAGGCAAACGCTGGTATGGCGGCTGCGAATATGTCGACGTCGTCGAGCAACTCGCCATCGACCGCGCCAAGAAGATTTTTGGAGCCGAGCATGCGAACGTGCAGCCGCATTCGGGATCACAGGCAAACACTGCCGTTTATTTTTCGGTGCTCAAACCCGGCGATAAAATCTTCACCATGGATTTGGCCCACGGCGGGCATCTCACACATGGCCACAAGGCGAATTTTTCCGGGCGTTTTTATGAGGTCACGCATTACGGGGTGAGTCCTCACGACGAGCGCATCGACTATGATGTGCTCGAAAAAACGGCGAGAGATCTCAAGCCGGCACTCATCACTGTGGGGGCCTCCGCCTATCCACGTGTCTTCGATTTTGAACGCATGGGCCGGCTCGCCCGTGAGATCGGTGCCTACCTCTTTGTCGATATGGCGCACATCGCCGGGCTCGTCGCCGCGGGAATCCACCCCAATCCAGTGCCTCACGCCGATTTCGTCACCTCCACCACCCACAAATCCCTGCGCGGACCGCGCGGTGGCATCATCCTCTGCAAAGCGGAGCTCGCCAAAAAAATTGACGCGCAGGTGTTTCCGGGGATTCAAGGCGGGCCGCTGATGCATGTGATTGCTGCCAAGGCCGTTTGTTTTCAAGAGGCCTTGCAACCCGGCTTCAAAATCTATCAGCAGCAGATTGTGAAAAACGCGCAGGCGATCGCCGCACGTCTCGCGCATCATGGATTCCGCATTGTTTCGGGCGGGACCGATAACCACCTCCTTCTCGTCGATCTCCGGCCGATCGGGCTCAATGGAGCCGAAGCATCGCACGCCCTCGACCACGCCGGCATCACGGTGAACAAAAATGGCATTCCATTTGATACCGGCAGCCCGATGAAACCGAGCGGCATCCGCATCGGCACGCCCGCCGTGACGACCCGCGGCATGCGCGAGGCCGATGTCGAAAAAGTCGCCGATTTCATTCACGAGGCATTGGCCGATCACACGCATCTCGCGAAACTTCACGCCATCCGGAAGCAGGTCTTTGCTTTCAACCGCGATTTTCCGTTGCCTGGGTGAGTCGTCATCCGATGAGGAACACATCGAGAAAAAACCAGGCGACCATGAGCGCGCCGATGACGATCTTGATGCCCATGCCGGCGAGGGTGCCCACGACGGATCCAAGGCCCGAGATCACGGCCGGGCGGGTATCTTTTTTGGCAAAGCCGATTTCACAGACCATGGCCCCTAACAATGGCCCGACGAGCAGGCCGAGCGGCATGAAAAACATTCCCATGATGGCACCGACCAGCGCGCCAAGCGCACCCCATCGGGTGCCGCCAAACCATGAGGTGCCGGCTGCGCCGCTCAGGATTTCCAGGGCTTGAGAAACCGCCGCGAGCCCGCCGAGAATCCCAAACGACCACCACTGCAAACCCGATCCTTCGGCACCGAGCATCAGGCGGTGGGCCACTGCGGCCATGAGCAGGATCGCATGACCGGGCAGAACGGGCAGAACGCAGCCCACCGCCCCGGCAACTAACAGACAACCGGTTACCAACCAAGCCAGGCCGGTTCCGACGTTGCCCCATGCTGGATGAGCCATCAGGGATTCCCACATGCGCGCTGTCATACACCGGTTTGCGCCTGCGACCAACCGGATTTAATAGAGGACTTCCTGAAGATACAACCCGTCGGCAGGCGCACAGTGCGGGGATTTGCCGAAGGGCAGGTCCGGTGCCTGATCGAGCAAGGCACCGAGTGCATCCAAGTGCAGGCGGCCTTGCGCGGCGAGCACCGCGCCTCCCGTGAGAAGGCGGACCATTTTATAGAGGAAGCCATCGCCGACAAAGGTGATTCGGTAGCCGTCCGAAAGCGTTTCGAGATCGGCACGATGCAGCGAGCGCGACCAATTCGTGTCGGGTTGCTCGTTTCCGCGATAGGCGGCAAAGGCGTGGAAATCATGGTGCCCCGGAAACGTGGCGAGTGCCTGGGCAAGGACCGCACCATCTAACAGTCCTGGAAGATGCCACGCGAGACCGGCTTTCAGGGGCGGCAGTATCGGATCCGTGCACAGGTCGTAATGATAGATTTTTCCGATGGCGGAAAAGCGGCTGTGGAAATCCGTGGAAACCTCCTCGCAGGCGAGGATGCGGATGGTGGGAGGGAGGTTGCAGTTGAGTGCGGGCAACCAGTGACACGGCTTCATGGTAAGCCGCGGGGGCGAATCAAAATGGGCGATCTGGCAGAGGGCGTGCACACCGGCATCGGTGCGGCCTGCGCCGTGGAGTTTGAGCGGAGTTTTGACGACTACGGCGAGCGCGCGCTGAATCGAATCCTGCACGGTGTTGCCATGTGCCTGCGTTTGCCATCCATGATACGGACGGCCATCATAGCCAATGCTGAGTTTGAGGCGCATGACGCAAAAGTTTACATGAAGCATTTTCTGGCAAGACTGCCCGCCGCGACTCTCGAATGAAAACCGCAATGCCATGCCCCTGAAAGCTGGCGCACCCGATTCCCAAACTCAGTCATTCAGCGCGGGCTTCACCTGCAGGGATTCTTCCAGCGCTTTCACGCGTTCCACCAGTTTGGGCAAACGACGCACGTGAGCCTGCAGTTTCATGTCGTCACGGAACGGCTTGGCCGGACGACCGCAATACACAATGCCACCCTCAAGACTGTGTGTCACTCCAGTGCGACCTGTTAGGACGGCGTTGTCGCCAATGGTGACATGGCCCGCAATGCCCACCTGACCCGCGCAGGTGACATAATCGCCAAGGCGGACACTGCCGGAAATGCCGGTGAGTGAAATGATCAGGCAATGCTTTCCAATCACGCAGTTGTGGCCGATTTGGACGAGATTGTCGATTTTGCTCCCCTCACCAATTAGGGTTTTCCCAAAACGGGCGCGATCGATCGTGGTGTTTGCACCGATTTCAACGTCATTGCCGATCTCCACAATGCCGACTTGGTCGATCTTGACGTGCCTCCCGTTCACTAACTCATAGCCGTAACCATCGGCCCCGATGACCACTCCGGGTTGAAGGATGACGCGGTCACCCAGGACGCATCGCTCGCGAACCGTGACGTTCGCAAGAATGTTGCAATCACGACCCAGAACCGCCTGCTCACCAATGACGCTGTTAGGGCCAATCTCACAACCGTCGCCCACGACCGCGCCTGCCATGATGACCGCCCCGGCATGCACCCGTGTTTTTTGAGGGTCGAGCACGGCGGCAGGATCCACGCAGGCCTGCGGATGAATGCCGGGCAAGAACGGGTGAGAGACTGCTGCAAAATGCCGGACAACCACCGAGAATGCGAGGGTGGGATTTTCCACGGCGATGAGGGCCACGCCGACAGGACCACCGGTTTCACCGCGCGGAACGATCACAGCCGCGGCGTTCGTTTCCAAAAACTGGCCGTGATACTTCTCATTGCCAAGGAAGCTGACATCCCGGGGGCCCGCCATGTCGAGCGCGGCCATCCCGGTCAGTGACACATCGAGCTCGCCCCGAACGATGTCACCATCGACCCAACGGGCGAGCTCGGAAAGCGTGAGGGCGAATGCCAACTCGAAAAACCGGCTGGATTATTTATCGTCGCCACCGGCGGGAGCCGGTTGCGGGCTTTCAGGCTTGGGATCTTCTTCGGGGGTCAATGATCCCGGAGGTGCATCCTTGTTGAGGTTTTTGAGCAAGCCGGCGGTGATGTCCGTCGCGTCCTTGGTGTAAAGGAGGAAGGGAATCCCGTTTTGGCTGATGCTGGATTTGTCGAAAACATAATCATAGTTGTCTAACTTCGCCTGCTCCTCAACCAGCTTGCGGATTTCTTCGAGAATCCCGCGCATGCGCTGGTTCGCTTTCTCATTGAGCGCTTGGCTCCGGCGTTGTTGGAATTCCCGCAGCTCGCGGTCCAAGGCAATCAGATCCTGATACTGGACTTGCGCGTCCTTCGACAAGGCCTGCTTTTTTGAATCATTGATCGCAGGATCGTCAATTTGCTTCTTCAAATTTTCCAGTGACGTGTTGAGCTCGCGGATTTTGGCCCGGCGTTCATTCGCGTCTTTTTGAATGCGGGCAAAATCCACATTATTTTGTTTTTTGGCTTCGATGGTGCGGTAATACTGTTTGAACAGCTCCTGCATATCGACCGTGGCGATGTTGAGTTTGCCGTCTTGCGCGGCGGGGGCAACGGCGATGAGGGAAGCCGCGATAGCGGTGCTGAAGAAACGACGGATGAAGGTCATGGGTGGATGAGTTGGAGTTCTAAAAAACGGGTATCGGGAAGCAACCTGAAGAGAAATTCCCGGTCCGTCAATCCTCATCCTCAGCCATCCTCGAAACGAGGCCGTTTTCCCCCAAATCCAATCGCAATGACAGCCGACAAGACTCGTCAAGCCGCGAGGGCCACCACTGCGCCGGGCTGCACGCCGCTCAGGCAAGTGCCACAAGCAGTTTTTGGTGGATGCCGCCGAAGCCGCCGTTCGAAAGCACGGCAATGACATCGCCGGGACTCACGTGCCCCAGGACGTGGGCGAGAAGGTGGTCGAAATCCGGCAAATAAGTGGCTTTGCCCCCGAGATTGCCAATGTCCTCAGCGAGTTGCGCTGGATCCAGCCGATCATTTTCCGGAATTTTGTGCAAATCGGGGATGGCGGCGATGACGACGAAATCCGCGAGCACGAGGGCCTCGGCAAGGGGTTTTTGGAATACGGCGCGGCGGATGGTGTTAGACCGCGGTTCGAACAAGATCCACAAACGGGACTCCGGGTAACGCTGGCGAAGACTTTGCACAGCAAGACGGATCGCGGTCGGATGATGCGCAAAGTCATCGATCACCTTGATGCCGCGCACCTCGCCGCGCAATTCTTGACGCCGGGCAACGCCGTCAAAACTTTCCAAACCGGCACGGATTTCCGCGGCCGTGAGTCCGGCAAAAAGCGCGGCGGCCGCAGCCATGGCAGCGTTTCTGACGTTGAACTCGCCCGCCATGCACAATGAGTAGGCTTCCCCGCAAAGCGTGAAGGAACTGCGCGCGGTCTCGTAGCGCACGTCTTCAATCCGGAAGGCGCAGGAATCGCCGAATCCAACGGTGGTGACCGGACAAGGAGCTTTCACGGCCACTTCCAAACAGTTTGAATCATCCCCGTTGATCAAGGCCATGCCTTTGCGTGGGACAATGTTGAGCAGGCGGCGGAAAGTGAGCTTGATCTCATCAATCGAGGCGTAAATGTCCGCGTGATCAAACTCGATGTTGTTGATCACCACGCACTCAGGCAGATAGTGCAGAAACTTCGACCGCTTGTCGAAAAAGGCGGTGTCGTATTCGTCACCCTCAAGCACGGTGAATTCCGAATCGGTGAAACACGCACCACAGCCGAGGTTTTTGGGAAGCCCTCCGATCATGAACCCCGGATCACGACCGGCATGGCGCAGCAACCACGCAAGCATCGCCGAGGTGGTGGTTTTTCCATGGGTGCCGGCCACCACGAAGTTCCGCTTTCCGCGCAGAAAAAACTCTTTCATCAACTCCGGCAGTGACTGATAGAAAAGTTTGCGATCGAGAGTGGCCTCGGCTTCCGGATTGCCGCGTGAAATCGCGTTGCCGATGATCACCACCTCGGTGTCGGCCGGAATGTTTTCCGCAAGATACCCCTCTGCAATGGGAATCCCCTGGCCGCGCAGAAAATCCGACATGGGCGGATAGATGTTAGAATCGGATCCGGTGACAGTGAAGCCGCGTTGTTTCATTGCGGCCGCGACGGCACCCATGGCGGTGCCGCAAATGCCGGTGAAATGGAATCGAGAAGGGGCGGACATGACGGCAATGCGGCTGGGAAAATGCCCCTTCAAAACCCGGGTGCCGGCACGGTGGCATTGTCGCGCTCATCGATGCGGCGGCGCAGGATGCGCTCGGCGATTTCATGGACCATTTCAGTGAGCAATAGCCACAGGTGGGATCCGGCGCGGTAATCGGCAGGAGCGATGTGTTTGACGCGCCCGGCGTGGGTGGACAGTTGATAGCACTTACGGAAGGATCGGCCGGTGAGATCCTCCGGGTTATACACGGCGATGCCATGGCCGCCGTTGTGGCTCATCACCGTGAAACACGGAACGTCGGTCGGCCCGTCGCCCACATAGACCATGTTCTCAAACGGAATCGCACGCTGCTCGGCGGGCATGTGATCATTCACATCCTGATCGTAGTGCAACATCCCCTTGTTGATGCGGAAAAGATACTGCGTCTTGGTGGTGTGCGATATGACCCGCTTTGGAAAACTGATCCTCCCTTCCGCGTCTTCTCCAAACTCACAACCGAAAATCGCTTTCACCCACGGATGCAGACGTGATCCGTCTAACAAAGCCTTGAGCCCCGAGGAAATGATATAGTGCTCGACCTTAATGCCCGCCGCCTCGTGGTCCGCGCTCAAGGCGGCTTTCGGCAAGGCATCAAACAACTCGGGAAGCCCGGGGAAAAATTGCAAGCCACTGCCCAATTCCGTAAGCCGCGCGTTGGTGACGTTATCCATGCCGAGGTAATCGAGCAGGCAC
>CAIYYV010000382.1 GCA_903930425.1 Akkermansiaceae bacterium
GGGCCACGTGGCGCGGGCATCCTGCCCGCCGCCTGCTCTGCCCGCCGCCTGCCGAGCAGATCGGCTCGGTCGCACCCGGGTCTGCATCTCGTGTTCCAGTTTCGCCATTGTTGGCTTGTTAGAACCAGAACCCGGCGCGGTGACAGGAGGAATGGGAGTCACCATGGTATTGTGGGGGGCACCGGGCAGGATGCCCGGGCCACGTGGCGGAGACTTCTGACCGCAAGAGTTGTTCTAGCAGCGATGACCCGGGGATGAGGCAAGCGATGGATCACGCAGTGAGGCATCCGCCCCTCACTGATCACATGCCTTGAGGCCAATTCACTCCCCCGTAATGTAGTCTTTACAAAAGTCCAAATATGAATTAATAAAGCCTTGATGAAAGACCAATTTGAACAAATCGTTCGGGAAAAAGTCATGACCGCATTCGATGCGCGGCTGCCTTCCCTAACCCGGCGTGATGTCGGCCTGTCTGCCATCACGGGCAAGGCCATGGCGGTCATCGGGATGCGGCGGGCCGGAAAAACGAGTTTCCTTCACCAATGCCGCGCCGATCTGATCGCCGCAGGGCGCACTCCCGCCCGCTTGCTTTACTTCAATTTCGAGGACGAGCGCCTTGGCGAAATGCAGGCCAGCCAGCTCCACCTCATCCCGGACATCCATCTGCGCCTGGTTCCCGACCCAGCCGATGAGCCCATCACCCTTTTCCTCGACGAAATCCAACGCGTCCCCGGCTGGGAAGTCTTCGTTCGCCGCCTCCTCGACACCCCCGGCTACGAACTTTTCCTCTCCGGCTCCTCCGCCAAACTCCTCAGCCGCGAAATCGCCACCTCGATGCGCGGCCGGGCTTGGGAAATCGCCATTCATCCGTTCAGTTTCAGGGAGTTTCTCCGCCATCACGGGCATGAGATTCCCGACCGCCCTGACGCCCTCACCAACCGCAAGAGCGCCACGCTCGACCATCGCTTCGCCCGCTATCTGGAAACCGGCGGTTTCCCGGAAGCACAGGATCTCACGCCGGCCACGCGCCGCCAACTCCTCCAAGGCTACGTCGACGTACTCCTGCTGCGCGACGTGATCGAACGCCACCGCGTGGCCAATGTCACCGCTCTCCGGTGGTTGGTCCGCAGATTGTTAGGCAACCCGGCCGGCCTGTTTTCGGTCACGAAATTCTCCGCCGATCTGAAATCCCAGGGCATCTCCGTGAGCCGGGAAACTCTCTATGATTTCCTCTCCCACTTGGAAGACGCCTTCCTCCTGCAAACCATCGCCGTCGCCACCGATTCGGAAAAACGCCGCCAGGTCAACCCGCGCAAGGTCTATCCGGCGGACCCCGCGCTCATTCCCGTCTTCGACCGCAGCGGCAAAAAGAACACCGGCCACAGCTTGGAGACCGCCGTTTTTATCGAACTCCAGCGCCGCCGGGCCGAAGTCGCCTACGTCAAAACCACCAGCGGCTATGAAGTCGATTTCCTCGCCCGCCATCAGGATGGCACGGAGGAACTGATCCAGGTCTGCGCCTCAGCCGATGACCCCGAGACTCTCGCCCGCGAAATCCGCGCCCTCAAGGAAACCGCCAGCGTCTATCCCCGCGCACGCCAACTCATCCTCACCCAGGAATCCCGCCTGCCTTTCCCATCCGTTCCGCCATCCATGGAAATCCTTCCCGCCTGGCAGTGGATGCTGACCTCCCCTCCTCCATCACCATCATGAAGTGTGCTGAATCACACAAAATCGCACAAAAACCCTACCTTTCTGCATATCTCAGCACACCCACATCAACCGCTACAAGTGCAGATCATCCAGAAACCTGTCGATGCCCGCAACGCGCTCGACTTCGTGCCCACCCGTTTGATAAACATCCGTCCCCGCCTTGGATAGCATCCTTGGCCCGACACCCTGCTTCGGCGGGGTGTTTCTTTTTACGGTTGTATTGAGGAATGGCTTGCGGACCCGGTTAGAAAATTGAGGTCGTGCTCGCTTGCCAAGTGGGCCGGGCGGTCGGCGCTGGGGCGTTTCTTTCGCGTTCCTTTGGAATGCTGCCCTGGCGGTGCAGCGCCACCTTGGATTGGGATGGGATGCCCAGGCCACGTGGCGCGGGTATCTTGCCCGCCACCTCCCGGGTTGCATCTCGTGTTCCAGTTCCGCCATTGTTGGCTTGTTAGAACCAGAACCCGGTGCGGTGACGGGCGTAGAATCAGGAGTCACCATGGTATAGTGGGGCACCGGGCAGGATGACCGGGCCACGTGGCGCGGGTATCTTGCCCGCCGCCTGCTCTGCCCGCCGCCTGCCGGGCAGATCGGCTCGGTCGGACCCGGGTTTGCATCTCGTGTTCCAGTTTCACCATTGTCGGCTTGTTAGAACCGGAACCCGGTGCGGTGACAGGCGTAGAATCAGGAGTCAGCATGATATGAAGGCACCGGGCAGGATGCCCGGGCCACGTGGCGCGGGTATCTTGCCCGCCGCCTGCTCTGCCCGCCGCCTGCCGAGCAGATCGGCTCGGTCGCACCCGGGTTTGCATCTCGTGTTCCAGTTTCGCCATTGTCGGCTTGTTAGAACAAGAACCCGGTGCGGTGACAGGTGTGGAATGGGAAGTCAGCATGATATGAAGGCACCGGGCAGGATGCCCGGGCCACGTTGCGCGGGCATCTTGCCCGCCGCCTCCCGGGTTTGCATCTCCGGGGCACCATGAAAGACCACAAATACCTCAGCTTCGTCGTCAAGATGTCTCCGAAAAGGGTCCATAACCCACGTCCAAGTATGGGATTTTTTTAACAGATTAACGAAAAAATCCTCTTCCGGAAAAGTGGCTCGCACTGGAGGGACGGAGCACCCGTCATCTTCATGCTGCGGGTTGATGCTCCACGGAAATTCTAACGGAGCACCAATCGACACCTTGGAGCACTGCCAGTATGAGCGGGGCTTCGCGCGGCGGGGGAAAATTGCCGTCGCCCCGCAAAACTGATACCGGCATGGCCTTGCTTGCGGGTTTCTATCAGCGGCAGCTCGTTGATGGCGATCTGCCATTCTGGCTTCGAACCGGCTCATCCCACAGCTTTCGGGAAGGATGGCTGCTCTTGCCGCTCCATTGAGAATGGTTTGAAAAAAACCAATGGCTTTGAAGCCAGCGTTTTCAGAAACCGTGCTAGGGTTCGATCATGTTGTTGAAGATTTCGACCTGGCCCACCACGGTTTTCCTCCTCGGGTTGCAGGTCGCGAGTTTGCCACTCCAAGCGGTCGAGCCCCAAATCACCGAAAGCGCCATCTTCACCAACGAAGTAGACGGATACCCGGTGTTTCGGATTCCTGCGATTGTCCGCGCCAACGACGGCACCTTGCTCGCATTCTGCGAAGGCCGCGCCGGAATCTCGGACGGCGGCAACATTGACTTGGTTCTCAAGCGCTCCACCGATCACGGCGTCACTTGGGGGTCGCTGATTCTTGTCCAGGACGAAGGCGGTTCGGCAACCATCACCCTCGGCAATCCGGCCCCGGTGGTCGACCGCAGCACCGGCTATATCCATCTCTTGTTCTGCCGCAATAACAGCACGGTTTTCCACACGGTTTCCACCGATAATGGCCTGACATGGGCCCCCCGCAATGAAATCACGGCCAATGTCAAATTAGCCAATTGGGGCTGGTATGCCACTGGCCCCGTGCATGGAATCCAATTGAAGCGCGGCACCCAAGCCGGCCGCCTCGTCGTTCCCGCCAACCACAAGACCACGACGGGCACCATTGCCTACGGTGCCCAAATCCTCTACTCGGACGACCACGGTGCGACTTGGCACATGGACGCCGTTTTCGAGGCCGCCAATGGCGCGTCCCCGAATGAAACCACCCTCGAAGAACTGGCACCGGCCGCACCCGGCGGTGGCTCCCGCATTTATATCAACTCCCGCGATTACGGCACGGATTCGGGCAACCGTTCGGAAGCATGGTCTGCGGACGGCGGCACCACTTACTCGGTCCCCTACAACGGCAATCCGTTCTTTCTAACCCCGATTTGCCAGGGTTCTTTGCTGCGATACAGCTCCACCGACGATGGCGACAGCAAGAACCGCATCCTTTTCACCAGCCCGAACGGCAGCAGCCGCACCAATGGCGGCCTCTGGATTTCCACCGACGAAACGAGCACCTGGGCGCAACCTAAATTGATCCGGGCGGGTGCCTATGCCTACTCCGACATGGTCCGCACCACCGACGATCACCTCGGCGTGATATTCGAAACCAGCGCAACCGTAGACCAATACAATACGATCAATTTCATCCGCGCCAACGAGGCCTGGCTCGACGTCCCGCCACCGGCGGCCGAAGATCCCCGTGCGGCATTTTGGAATTTTGAGGAAACCACCACGGGAGAAAACTGCTCGATCGCCGCGAATGCCATCCTCGATGTCCACCCTGCCGCAAACAACCTCCATCTCACGGCCCAGCTCGCATTTCCCGTCACGGCCGGCACCGCGACATTTGGCAACGGCCGCGCGCTCTCACTCACGAACAACGGCGGAGTGCAAATATCGGATGCGGGCAGCACCAACCATTTTGATTTCGCCGCCAACGATTCCTTCACTCTTGAAATCGTCTGCCGCATGCCAAGCGGTTCCACCCAGATGGCCGGCCTCGTCGCCAAGGATCTCGCCTCCACCTCGCCCTCATGGTGGCTGCGCGTCGAAAGCGGCAAGGCCCGTTTCCTCATCAGCGATGATACCACTGAGGCATTCGCCTCATCCACCGCGCTGATCAATGACGGCCAATGGCACCATGTCGCCGCCGTGCGCGATGCCACCGTGCCCGCCGCGAAAAAA
>CAIYYV010000383.1 GCA_903930425.1 Akkermansiaceae bacterium
GAGTTTGGCGAGTGTGGCGGGATGGATGGTGCTGTTCGTGTCGGTCGGGGTGGGCGTCGTGGGGGCGGCCGGTGGATCCGTGATCGGCGGAGGACCGGAGCTTGCCACGTCAATGTAGCCTGTGCCGGTGACATACAACCCGTCCGCACCTTTGCCCACTGCCGCCTGTTGGGTGCCATTGATGAATAACTTCGAGACTTTGAGGATGCCGCCCGCACCCGTTTGCACCTGCGTGCCCGTGACCAAATACAGTTCATTGATGGTGTCGGTTTTCCCGGCCAGATTCAGGAAAGACGAGCTAGCAAGAGTGACGTTTGAGGTGTCGGGGAGTTGGTGGGAGGCTCCCCACACCAAACTGGACGCATTCTTCACCACGATGGGGCCGCACAAGGCGTCACCAGAAGTCTTTTGAAGACCCACGACACCCTGCACCACCTCGTTGGTGCCTGTGTAGGTATTGCCAGTGCTGCCATTGATATAGATCGTGGCATTTCCTCGGCCGTCTAACGTGATCACGCCGTTGCCGGAGATCGCACCGCTGGCGGTGCATCCATTTCCGTTGCCGTTGTCAATGATGAACGTGTTGCCATTGAGATACACGGCCCTCGAAAATCCGCCGCTCCCCCAATAGGTTTGGGTGGTGCCTATCAGTCTGGCGGAGCTGCCCGATGCCACGAGGACATCGATCTTGACTCCGGCTCCAGTATTGGCGGGTTCCCAAGGGGTGGTGGCATTGCTGATATCCACATAACTCAAAAATGCAACAGTCGCGGTGGCGGTGATCGACACGCTGTCAGTGGTGTCGGTGGCGCTGAAAACCGGATTGCCGGCCGTGGAAGATTTCACGGTGAAAGTCACGACGCCTGAGGCATCGGAAACACCCGATGGAGCAGAGATCGTGTCGGTCCCGGCTGACCTGTTAGAAGCGAGCGTGACGGCCTTGCCGGCGACGGGGGTGCTGTTGGTATCCAACAAAGTGACCGTGACGGTCGACGTGCTGGTTCCATCTGCCGGCACCGAGGCGAACGAAGTCGTCACGGTGGATTTTGCGGCACTCGGAGGCAATACAACGGTCGTGAGCACGACGACGCTGCCGGCACCGGTCACAAAGGCGGATGAGGAAGTGTAAGTGCCAGCCGCCTTGGGCACGCCATCCACCATGAGGGTGCCTGTCGTGAGCACGCCGCCACCCGTGTTCACATAATGTCCCGCCTTGATCGTCAACGCACTGATCGTCTCGCTGAAGCCGCCCAAATCCAAATGGAAGGCGCCGCTGCTTGCGGTGCTGGTGATTGTCGAGGCATCACTGATCTGGTTGCTCTTCTTCAATACAATGCGAACGGTTGCACTCGTGTTGACCGTGATTGCGCCCGCCAATGCGTCCACGCCAGCGGTTTTGTTCAAGGTGGCACGTCCCTCAACGAGGGTAACAGCGGTGGGAGTGTTGGCCACTGTGCCAGCTAAGGCAATATCGGGATCCCAGTCGGCTGTAGATCTCCCCTGGAGACGCAGCGTGCCCGGTCCAGTGAGCGCGCCATTGTAAGTTTGCGCATTCCCTCTGCCGTTGTAGATCGTGAGCTGAAAATTGTTGAGGTCAACGCTCGACGCTGCAGTGGTGCCATTCCACAACGTTTTGGTATTCGCAGTCAGGCGCCCGGAGTTTCCACCGCCGATGGCGGTATCCAGGACTTGCGTCAAGTCGCCGCTGAGATCAGTGACCGCCGCGGAAGCAGAGGCAGCGACCGCGAGAAACGCGGCACCTAACAAGAGCACACGCCGGACCGGA
>CAIYYV010000384.1 GCA_903930425.1 Akkermansiaceae bacterium
TCAGCGTGGGAAGGACGATTGGAGCGGTTCCTGGCGCGCGGCACATTGGTGCGGCTCGACGTGTCATGGGATAAGGTTGTGGCGGCGGCGTTGGGGCTTTCGCGGGAGCAAACGTTGCGATTTGGAACCCGATCTTACGACATTATTCACGTCGCCATGGCTGCCGAACTGCATTGCCGGGATTTCATTACCTGCGACCTCAGACAGGCAAAACTGGCCCGCACAGCCGGAATGAAGGTCACTGAAATATGAATCCGCTCCCTTCAGAGGAAAAGCCAGAGAAACAGTCGTGAAATATGGGTTGGGTTGCCAACGTTGAGGGAATTTCAACTGACCCTGCTCACCACCATGATCCATCATCCCCAATTCGCACGCCTAGCCCGTTCCTTGATTTTCCAGACTGGCCCGGCATCTGGTCCTCACAAACATGGCGTCCGCAGAGTTCGCCAAGCGCTGTTGGCATTGCTGGTGGGGGCGCTGGTGCCGGGTGCGTGGGCGGCGGAGGTGCCGAATTTGATTCCCTGGCCGACCTCGGTGGAGATGGGCAGCGGCCGTCTTGCGCTCAGCGCGCAGTGCCGGATCGTGGCCATGGACCCGTCGCTTGCCCCGTTGGCCCAAGTTCTAACGGAAGAGATCGCCTCCATGACGGGTCTGCGCCTGACGGCGGTCGCGGGCCCGGCACAGCCAGGCGATTGGGTGCTGCAACTGGATCCGGGGCGCAACAAGCTGCGCACCGACGTGCCGGCCATCGTCTGCGATGACGGCAAACGGGATGAGTCGCACACGGTGACGGTGGGGGACCGGGCCGTGGTAGTCGGCGGCAATCCGCATGCCGTGGCCCTGGGAACGGCCACGCTGCTGCAATTGTTAGGTGACGAGGGCGGGCGGGTTTCACTGCCGAGGGTGACCATCGCCGATGCACCGCAGGCGGTCTTCCGGAGTGTCATGATCGATGTGGCGCGCCAGACCCACTCGCTCAACACCCTGAAGAAAGTGGTGGTGCTCTGCCGCTTTTACAAAATCGGTTATTTGCAGGTGCATTTCACCGATGATCCGGCGTTCACGTTTCCCTCCACGGCCTTTCCCGCGCTGACGACGCCGGCGCGGCACTACACGCTCGAGGAAATGCGCGAGCTTGAAGCGTTTGCCGCCGTGCGCGGGGTGGCGATCGTGCCGGAACTTGAGGTGCCCGGTCACTCGGGGCCGATGCGCCAGGTGAAGCCGTTTGGCGGGGCTCCGATGGGTGTGATCAACCTTGGCAGTGAGACGCTCTATCCGGCCTTGGACACCCTGGTCGGGGAGATTTGCGCGGTCTTCAAAAGCACCCCGTTCTTCCACATCGGCGGTGACGAATGCTGGCTGGAAAAACTGGGTGAATCGCCCGAGGAAAAGGCCTACATCAAGGCGCACAACCTGCCCCACCCGCACGCGCTCTATGATCATTTCATCGTGCGCATGAACGAGATCGTCCGCAAGCATGGCAAACAGACCCTGGTGTGGGAAGGCTTTCAAGGCAAGGGGGCTGAAAATTGTGTCATTCCCGACAACGTCATCGTCTTCGCCTGGGAAACCATGTATCAGACACCCCAGAGCCTGCTGGCTAACGGATATACGCTGGTCAATGCGGCGTGGCGTCCGCTGTATATCGTCGGTGATGAATCACGGGACCCGGAAACGATCTATCAATGGAACCCGTTGCTCTGGAAGAGCCACTTCCGCCACGCGCCCTCCTTCATCCCGATCCAATTGTCCCCCGATACCGTGTTGCCCGATGGCACCAAGATCGGGCAGAAGGTCATCGGCGCCAACATGAGCGTCTGGGAACAAAAGGAAGACACCGAGGAAATCCCGTTCCTGCGCCATCGGCTGCCAGCCATGAGTGAGCGCATCTGGAACCCCGCTGCGGGCCGATCCCTAGCAGACTTTCGCCAGCGACTGCAGCAGTTAGATGCCAAGGTGGCGCACTTGATGGCACCGATCCGTTTCGCCTTCGACGGTCTGACCGATCCCAACGCCCGCAAGCCGAGTCACGCCGAGTCATGGCACAACCGGCCGCTCCAGATCACGATG
This sequence comes from Akkermansiaceae bacterium, assembly GCA_903930425.1. GTDB lineage: Bacteria > Verrucomicrobiota > Verrucomicrobiia > Verrucomicrobiales > Akkermansiaceae > Luteolibacter. The sequence continues at coordinate 2,071 of CAIYYV010000384.1, forward strand.
ACCCCAGTGATCGCCGGCACCACGGTGCGCTACACGCTCGACGGGTCGGTGCCGACGGCGACCTCGCCAGCCGCCGCGGAACCGCTGCGCTGCACCGCGCCCGAGACCGTGCTCAAGGCGCAGGTGTTTGACGCGTCAGGCAAAGCTGTCGGCCAGATGCTGTGGGAAGTCTATCAGTTCAAGACCATCACCGACCAAGTCGCGGCCAGCGGGCTGGTCCTGCGAGTGGACGGCGACTGGCGCTGGCCCGCGGTGACGGCCAACATGTTTGAAAAAGGGACCAAGCTGACGGTCACCCTGGCCGCGACAGGACTGAGCGGCGGCACGCTGCGCTACGCCCTCAACGCGCCGGTCACCGGCACCTCGCCGGCCTATCAGGCAGGCATCGTCATCGACCAAAACACCGAGTTGAATGCCGGATATTATGACGCTTTTAACAATCTGATAGGAAAAGCACACCAGCGCAAATTCGAGGTGCTGGGCAACTTCGAGCGCAGCCTGACCCTCGGCAAGCCGGTGACCACCTCGCGGGGCGCGCAGGAGACGGACCGGCCGGACTTTGTGTGTGACGGCTTTGTCGACGGGTTGGGCTTTTGGACTGGTCCGCCGTGTCCCGGGTGGTTGCAGGTGGACCTGGAGAAGGTTTGCAGCGTGAACAAAATCCAGGTGGTGCCCTACTGGGACGGGGACCGTTATTACCAGTATTATGTGGAAGTCTCGGTGGATGGCAAAACCTGGAAGAAGGTGATCGACCAGACCAAGAACACCAAAGCTCCACTGGAGAAGGGTCTGACCGACACCTTTGAAGCCGCGCCTACCCGATACATCCGCGTGACTGTCACCCATAACAGTTCCAACCCCGGCGTCCATCTGGTGGACCTCCGCGCCTGGGGCCCCGACAGCGCGGGCAAGTGATCTTCCGTCGGGCCGCGGGCGAAGTCGGCCCGACATTTTCTCACTGCATCGAACCGGAACTCGTTTTCCAAGGCAAGGACTACTTCGACGAGTTGCTAGAGCGCATCCGGGAAATCCGGGCCAGTGAGCGGCGGTTTTACCAGAAGATCACGGATCTTTACGCCCTGTCTTTGGATTACAGTGCGGAGGCGCTGCTTTGGTGCAGCTAACAATCATGAATTTGCAGTGGGGCTGAACCAGTGCCGACATTATCTGATTGTTTTCTGATTATTATCTTGGCAATTCGGAACAATCCTCTCTGTCTTCCTCTTGCAACCCGTCTTTAAAGTGCCATTGTGCATGGTTGTTCTTTGCCCACCCCATCCCACCATGAAAAACCTCCTGTTGATTTCAGCTGTTTCAGCGTTCCTCGCACACGCGGCCAGTGCTGCCATCACTATCACCTGGAACAAGTCGGGCACGGTCATCACGGGCTCCATCGCAGGGTCCGTATCGTCCACCGAACTTTCTTACGCAAATTCCCAGACCCCCAGCACGGGCAACATCGATCAACATTCTTTCAGCACCGACACCTCGGTGAATAACCGCAACGGGAATTATGATATGTACCTCTTCTCGACTGTGGTGCTCACGCACGCAGTCCAAGAGGTGAAGATGAACTCCTACAATAACAATACCGGAACGGGAGACAGCTTCGGATATTACGTAACGGGCACCACGGTGCTCTTATCCCTGCCGTCGGGTTATGTTCCGGGCACAGACTTTGCCGGCACGCTCACGGTCAACTTGCAACCTGCTGCTGCCACCTTGAGCCAATACTTTGTCTTCGGCGATGCCTTCACACTCAATGGTAGCCCGTTCTTTACCTTCGTCGATGGCAGCGCCATCCCCGAACCCACCTCGACCTTGCTGGTAGCTGCCGCCGGCCTCGCCCTGTGCGCCCGCCGCCGCAGAAGCGCTTGAGATTCCAGTATCTAGGAGCGGTGTATCATGTCACGACCCGTGGCGATGGCGCGACAATCGTGTTTGAAACCGACGATGACCGCTTGGTTTTTTTAGCGGCCGAAAGAGTCGCCCTCGCTAAAGCGACCTCTCCATAAACACTATCCGATTCAAACCATGAAACACAGATCGGCGCGACCTCACGAAAAAAAGATCATTATTTCTAGTTCTAGACCTGTGGGTTAGGGTTTCATGAATCGAGGTGTTCATTTGTCGCATTTTATGTGCGATGGGCGGACTGACGCCAGAGATGCTCATTGGGTTTCCACTTTCACGCGGAAGTAGCTGGCGTTTTTGCCAGCGACGGAGGACGGATAGGTCTCGGAAATCACTTGCATGCGGCCATCGTCGGCGAGCACCGACGGGGTGGCCGTTGAAGTTTTCCAAGTGAGCAAATCCTCGCTGAACTCGACCGTATAGCGGAGATGGGCGGACGCATGATCTATGCGGCGGGCATAGACGGCCTGGAACGCGAAGGTGCCATTGTTGTGAGTCGCGAACTGGGTCGGCATTCCGGCCCCAACCTGCTCTGAGCCATTCCACGTCACCGACGAGATGATTCCCTTTGTTGGATTCATTCCAAAGGCGTATTCCTGCAAATTGTTGAGCCCGTCGCCATCGGGGTCGGCGAGGGCGGCGGCCATGGCGTTGGGGGGCAAGCCGAAATTCTGGACCTGCCACGAGTCGGAAATTCCATCGTGGGTGTAGGCAGCGAAGTTATCGTCGGCGGTATTGAGCACCGTGACTTCGAGTGTGGCGGAAAATGTGAGGTAAGTGCCTCTCACCAGCGCCAGACTGTCTTGATAGACCGCGCCGCCGGTGATCAGGCCGGTGTTGCTGATGGCGGAGATCGGCCCGCTCAGCACATTCCATGTGATGCTCTCGACAGGCAGCACCAAGGTGGTCTGGTCATCATAGGCGAGGGTGGCGCCGAGCTGGCAAGTGCCGTCTTCATTGACCGTCAAGAACGGCGCGGTGATCACGATGGGCGTCGCCGCCACATCGGCCAATTGGCCGGCAAAACCCGCGCGGTCGCTGTATTGCTGCGAGCTCATCGCCCCGCCTGCGGAGGCCGACGCGCGAGCCCGGTAGTGGGTGCTGCGGGTGGCCAGGCCGCCGTTGTCCAGGGTGGCGGGTTCCAGTGAGTAGTTCGCACTTGTTGCGGCCTGAGCCGTGAAGGGTGCCAGGGCAGTGCAAAGTATCAATAACAAGTGGGGGCGTTGCATCCGGTTATTTGGCAAGGATGGCCTCGAGTTTGCGCAGACGCTGCTCCTGGTCGCTGACTTGTTTTTGCAACGCTTGGTTTTGGCGGTGCAATTCTTGCACGGCGGCGGCGGAGTAAATGGTGAGCGGATAGGTATCCACCTGCAGGATGGGCGAACCATCCGGCATCAACTCGCCACTGCTCTTGACATTGTGAGGAAAAACATCGGCAAACTCCTGTGCGATGACATTCGGATAGCGGACATCGTCGATGCTCGGATGGGCGGCGCGATACTCGTCACTGTAACGGAAGTCGACCAAGCGCACTTGGTCGATTTTTTCCAAGGCCCCGTGAATCGACTCGATCTCGGTCTTGATCCGGCAGTCGGAATTGGTCAGCCAAGCCGAGGCGGTCGTCTTGCTGGCGGTCCCTTCGACTTCGAGTGCGTTGACGGCCGGTGTGCGCTTGATACCGACGTTTCCCGTGAAAACATTGTCCTGATCGAGGCGTGCGACTTGGGCTGGAATGGAATCGGCGCGCAGTGCCAGTGCGTGAAAATCCCCTGCGGCAATCGCCGTGACCTGGGTGGCGTCATTAGGATAATCCATTTGGCTAACACTATTGTCGCCCCAGGCCACCAGCGTGCCGTCGGCCTTCAAGGCCATGCTGAAGGTGTAGCCAGCGGCAATTTCAGTAACATCTGTTAGATCGGCAGGCAATGAGGATACCTGCAAGCCGCTGTCCCAGCCCCACGCCACCACGCTGCCATCGCTCTTCAAGGCGAGGCTATGGTAGGCGCCTGCGGCTATCGCGATCACGCCCGTCAAGCCGGACGGAATCGACGTTTGATCGGCATCGCCGCGACCCCACGCCACGACGGTGCCGGAGGAAGTCAAGGCCAGACAGTGGTCATAGCCGGCGGCAATGGCCGTGACTCTGACGCCGCTCAGCGTGAGCGGAATGGTCGTTTGGCCAAAGGTGTTATCACCCCAGGCGCGCAGACTGCCGTCGCCAAGCAAGGCGAGGCTGTGTTTTTCCCCTGCGGCCACCTTGGTGGCGGTGGTGATCCCGCTCGGAATGGTGATTTGGGCGTAGGTATTGTCTCCCCACGCGACCAGCGTGCCGTCGCTCTTGCAAACGAGGTTATGTAAAACGCCGGCCGCAATCCCCGTGACCCCGCTTGCCGTGTCGGGCACCGTCGTCAGACCATTGCTGCTAAGCCCCCAGGCGACCACCGTGCCGGACTTGAGCAGAGCCAAGCTGTGGGTGCCACCTGCGGCCACTGCGGCTACATTGGCCAAGGACGGAAGCGTGGTTTGGCCATCGTGATTGTCGCCCCATGCCAGCACCGGCTTGACCGGGACGGCCATTACGCTCGTCAACGGGATTTGCGAACTGCTGGAGGAATCCGTCAGCGCGACTGATTTTCGCGTCGGGTTCGCTGCATTCGTTGTTAGATACAGATTCGTGCCGTCAAACTCGACAGAGCCGAGTATCGCCGACGTTAGATTGGTGCCGCTCGTGAGCTGCAGCGGCGCCGCGGAACTGCTGCCAGCTGCTAACAGAACCGTCCCGCTGAACGAGGGACTTGCCAAGTTCGCTTTCAAATCCAGAGCGCTTTGCTGCGCGGTGGAAACCGGCTTGTTCGCATCCGAGGTATTCGTGACGCTGCCAAGCCCCACCATCGACGCCGTGATGCCGCCGACCGTGCCGGTAAAGGTGGGCGACGCGAGGTTCGCTTTCAAATCCAGAGCGCTTTGCTGCGCCGTGGAAACCGGCTTGTTTGCATCCGAAGTATTCGTGACGCTGCCAAGCCCCACCATCGACGCCGTGATGCCGCCAACCGTGCCGGTAAAGGTGGGCGACGCGAGGTTCGCTTTCAAATCCAGAGCGCTTTGCTGCGCCGTGGAAACCGGCTTGTTTGCATCCGAGGTATTCGTGACGTTGCCCAGTCCCACCATCGACGCCGTGATGCCGCCGACCGTTCCCGTGAACGTCGGGCTGGCAAGCGGTGCCATGAGTTGATCGTTGCCATCGAGCTTATTGATCGCTGAAAGAAGGGTGTCCGTGGAGGAAATCGCTCCGGCACCCGAGACATAGCCCGTCAGCATCTTGCCCGTGACCGTGGCTGCGGCAATCTCCGTCGCATCTTGCGTGCCCGTCACATCCCCCGCCAACGGGCCATCGAATCGGGTCGCCTTGTACGCCACCAATGCGTAGGGCGAGGCCGCGAGTCGTTGATCGGGAGTCATCCATTGAAAGCCATTGCTTCCGTCGTTGAACCAAACCCGCAGGCGCACGTCCGCGTTGTCGAAAACACTGTTCGGCACCGCCTCCATATTCGCCAAAGTCGAATCCCCTAACAGAACCGCATACAGGCCCTTGCTCACCGCGACGGTCACTGCCGCAGTGGGCTGTGATCCGGCATCACTCGTCGCGTCATTACTCCAGTAACTCTGCGTGCCATCGCCATTGACCAGCGCAAATTTGAACTGGCCATTGCCCTCAAAGTTCACCCCATTGACGGCGATGCGGCCCTGGTGGTTGAGCATCTGCGGCACGCTGGCGACTGCTGATAGGGTTGGCATGAGGCAGGCTGCCCAAAAGACAAGCTGGCGGGAGGTTGCATGCTGAATGAGCGCGTTCATTGGGCAGAATCGGGGATCGGGGGATGAACCGAAGGCAGACGCCCGGGCAGTGGGGCCTGTGCGGCGGGTGGGGCGGGCTTGATAGATTCCGGAGCACCCGCCCGAAAACCATGACCGGAGTCCGTCGCATAGAGCGTGTGCTTGTCGTTAGAGAAAATCAGTTGAAGTTTTCCCTGGGATGCTTTCAGCATGCTCACTTCGTTCCTGTTGAAAACAAACCACTCGGGCGCGTCGGCCAGCGGACTCGCTGCGGTGGCGGGAATCAAACCGAAGGCATTGTCATCGCGCAGACGCTTGAGCAAAGCGGGCGACGGCTCGACGACCAGAAACCACTGCCATTTCTGGATGCCATTCGCGTCCTTCCACTCGCGGCGTTCCGCATGCACGATTTTGTCGGAGCCTGTCGGGCGGACCCAAAACGCGCGTTGAAAAATCTCCACCGGATCGTTCTCGATACTTGTCGGTGGATCGATCTTGGATGCAGTGATTGAAGCGGTGTGAGAAAGCGGCGCATGCAGCGCGTCCATGCGCCGCCAGCCGAGCCATGCGAGTGGCACGATTGCGAGGACGATGAAAAGTAAATAGAGTTTTTTGATGAGGTGATGAGTTGCTGTTAGTTTCCTGAATTCGAGTAGGTCCGCAGGAACAACTGAATGTCGGTGACGCTGGCGACGAAGCGGTTGAGGCCATCTTGTTCGTCACTGAGCAGGGTGTAGGCCGGGATCACGATTTTCCAGCGTGTGTTCCAGACGCTGCGCCCGATCAGGCGGGTGTTGGTGAACTCCGTCGGGACCGAGCTGTAGAAAA
>CAIYYV010000385.1 GCA_903930425.1 Akkermansiaceae bacterium
ATGGGTGAGAAATTTCAGATAGAGACCTGAACCGCCGGTGATGACGGGGGTTTTACCACGGTTCTGGATTTCCAGGATGACCGGTTGGGCGAGTCGCATGAAACTGCCGGCGTCGGACGCGAGCTGCGGGTCTAACACTCCGTAGAGATGGTGTGGGACACGGGCACGTTCTTCCATCGTCGGCGCGGCGCTGATGATTTCGAGGCCGCGATAGAGTTGGAAGGCGTCGGCATTGACGATTTCGCCATTGAGATCGGCGGCGATTTTCAAGGCGAGCGCGGATTTTCCGGACGCGGTGGGGCCGCAGACGTAGAATGCGCGGTTCATTTTCAAAACGGGAATTTTCCGCCCATGCCCTTCATCATATCCTTGATGCCACCGAGGCCGCCCATCTGTTTCATCATGGAGTTCATTTTATGTGGGGACTTCATCATTTTGCGCATTTCTGCAAATTGTTTGATGAGTTGGTTGACCGCCATGAGGGAGGTGCCCGAGCCTGCGGCAATGCGTTGGCGGCGCGTGCCTTTCAAGATTTCCGGGCGGCGGCGTTCTTCGAGGGTCATGGAGAGGACGATGGCTTCGGTGCGCTTGAGCTTTGAATTGTCGAGTGCCCCGGCGGGGAGTTGTTTTTTGATTTTGCTGAAACCGGGCATCATGCCAAGCAGGCCGTCTAACGGGCCAAGGCTTTGGATCATTCGCATTTGATCGAGAAAATCCGTAAAATCGAATTTCCCGGCCTGGATGCGCTTCATCGAGTGGAGCGCGTCTTTTTCATTCACTTTGCCAGCGACTTGTTCGACCATGCCCACGATATCGCCCATGCCGAGGATTCGGTCGGCCATGCGGGATGGGTGGAATTCAAAGAATTGGTCGAGTTTTTCACCCTCACCCGCGTATTTGATGGGTTTGCCGGTGACAGAGCGCATCGAGAGGGCGGCACCACCGCGGGCGTCGCCATCGAGTTTGGTGAGCACAATGCCGGTGATGCCGACGGCTTGGTCGAAATGTTTCGCCACGGAGACCGCCTGTTGGCCGGTGGCGGCGTCGGCGACGAGCAGGGTTTCCTTGGGTTTGACAAAAGCATGCAGGCGTTTGAGTTCGGAGATGAGTCGCTCATCGATTTCCTGACGACCGGCGGTATCAAAAATGACCACGGTGGCCAGTTGTTTTTCGGCCCAGGCGAGGGCATCCGCAGCGACTTTGACGACATCCGACTCGCCGGCAGCAGGCGCATAACAGGGGACGTCGATTTGTCGGGCGAGCGCGACCAACTGGTCGATGGCGGCAGGCCGATAGAGGTCGCAGGCAATGAGCAGCGGGCGGCGACCGTCGTTTTTCAGGCGTTTCGCGAGTTTGGCGGCGGTGGTCGTTTTGCCGGCGCCGTTGAGGCCGCAAATCAAAATGCGCGCGGGAGGATTGAGATCGAGGGGCGCTTGGTCGCCCCCTAACAGGGAGACGAGTTCATCATGGAAGATCTTGACGATTTGTTCGCCGGGTTTGATCGACTTGAGGACATCATCACCGACTGACTTGTCCTTTACTTTCGAGATAAAGGCATTGGCGACGTTGAATTCGACATCGGCGTCGAGCAGAGCCACGCGGATTTCGCGCAAGGCGTCAGCGATGTTGTTTTCCGAGATACGGCCCACGCCGCGGAGATTCCGGAAGGTTTTATCAAGGTTGTCTGCGAGAGAGGAGAACATGGGCGGGGAATTGGATTGGGAATGTGGATTTATTCGGCGTCTGGCAGGTAGGCAGATTCACGGTCGATTTGGAACGACCATCGAAGAGGGGTTTCCGTGGCTTTGCCGGAACGGTCTTTCCAATGGATGGTCACTTGGCAGCTTGGCAACCTGAGGCGGCGGTTGACCTGCCAGGAAAATTGGCCGGTGTGGGAGGTGAAGGTAGCGGGAACCTCGCCAAAGCCAGAGACCTGCATGACAAGGGAATCGGGGTCGAGATTCTCAACTTTCGAAAGACCAGCCGAAAGGATGGGGAGGCGAGAATTGATGATGGCACCGGGCTCGGGGGTAACTGGATAGGGAGTGGGCTGAATCAACGGGGTGGGGGATCCATCAGGGCCTGAGTCTGGGGATTGCGGGTCGACGAAGCGGGTCGCCAAATCAAAGATTTTGTCATAATTACCGAGGATCATATAGCGTGACAGGGTGTCATCTGGGGTGGAGCGTTTGACTTTTCCGGGCTGCACGGTGAAGCAATAAGTGTAACCAAATTCCTTAACCAGCGGGAGCATCTCTGGGGTTACATAGCCACCGGGGTAGGAATAGGTGCTGATTTTCACGCCGAACCGGGATTCGAGGAACCGCTTGGATTCGCCCATTTCTTTGCGAAGAAAGACATCGATGGCATCGGCTCCGGTTTTCTGGAACTTTTTAAAGGTGATCGGGTAAGGATGGGTGATCGAATGGCTACCCAAGCTTGCGCCGGCCTTGACCATTTCCTGGATCATTGGGGTGGTGAGGGCCTTGCCACCCCCATCAACATAGTTTTTATAGAGGTAAAGGGTGAAGGGGTAGTTGAACTCCCGGAGGATCGGCCAAGCGTCAGTGTAAACGGATTTCCAACCATCATCGAAAGTCAACAGCACGGATTTTTCGGGAATTTTCATTTCACCTTTTTTCCAGGCGATGAAGTCATTGAGCGAGATGACTGTGATGCCAAGTTGGCGGAGGGTTTCCATTTGTTGGCGGAATTTCGATGTGCGGAGGTGCATCGCGGATTCCGGTTGGGTCGTGGAAAAATCATGATAGCCAAGCACCGAGACGCGCACGCCATCGTCGGGAACGACCGGATCCTGGGCGGGCAGAGCCGGCGGAGATGCGGGCACGACCGGATCCTGGGCGCGCAGGACCAGACTGGCAAACAAGAGGAAAAACAGGGTGAGTTGGGTCATCGGCGCGGGAAACTAGACGTGCTTTGCCGATTTTGAAAGCCCCAAGACGCTGATGCGAAGCTAAAGAAAGAAAAGGACCAACGGATGCAACTCAGGCACATTTCGGGCAGACCCCGAAAAACTCCAGTTCGTGATAGAGCTGGCGAAACCCGGTTTTGACGCGGATTTCCTCTTCGAGTTGGTGGACGGGGCAGGCGGCCGTGATGGCTTCGATGCTGCCGCAGCTCGTGCATATCAGATAGTCGCTGTGCTTGCCGGGCATGAGCAGCGTGAAGTAAGCGGCGCGCTCATGCAGCCCAAGGCGCCTGACCACTGCGTGATCCACCAGGCGTTGCAGCAATCGAAATACGGTGGCTTTGTCGCACTGGTCTGTCAGCCGATTGGAAGCGGCCAATTCCGATAGAGTCATCGGCCGCCCAATTTCTAACAATGTCATGACCAATTGTTCCAGCGCCTTGGTGCGGCGCAGACCCGCCATGCGGCAGCGGGCAATGATTTCCTGGACGGCGGGGATCGGGGTGGACTTCATGGAGGGTGGCTGACGGGCATTTTTCTAACACGCGGGCACGTGGGAAACTGCGGGATTCAAAACAAATCCTGTTGGGGGTTGTTTGCGGTGGGGGTAGGGGCAGGGGCTCCGATTTTTTGGTAGGCCGAGGGCAGGGCGATGCGGCCTCGCGGGGTTCTCATCAGAAACCCCTGCATGATGAGGAAGGGCTCGTGGACCTCCTCTACTGTCGCCGGATCCTCACCCACCGCCACCGCCAGCGAGTTCAATCCCACGGGCCCTCCGCCAAATTTGTAAATCATCACTTCTAGCAGGCGCTTGTCCATTTCATCGAGCCCCTGGGAATCAATCTCGATCATCGCGAGCGCTGCGTCCGCAATCACCCCATTGATGGCACCCGATCCACGGACTTGCGAGTAATCGCGCACCCAGCGCAGCAATGCATTGGCGACGCGAGGGGTTCCCCGGGCTCGCGATGCGACCTCCATGGCTCCGGAAGGATCGATGGGCACATCTAACAAGCCCGCCGAGCGTTCGATGATGCGGGCCAATTCCTCATGGGAATAATAGTCGAGCCGATTGACCAAACCAAAGCGCGAGCGCAGTGGGGCGGTGAGCATTCCGGAGCGGGTGGTGGCACCGACCAGGGTGAAGCGTGGCAGGTTGATCTGGATGGACCGGGCGGACGGGCCGGAATCGATAATGATATCGAGCCGGAAATCCTCCATGGCCGGGTAGAGATATTCCTCAATCGCGGGGTGCAATCGGTGGATCTCATCAATGAAGAGAATGTCACCTTTTTGGATGTTCGTGAGAATGCCCGCGAGATCTCCCGCCTTTTCGATTTGCGGGCCTGACGTGGTGTGAAGTTGCGTGCCTGAGGCGCGGGCGATCAGGTTGGCAAGTGTGGTTTTCCCCAAGCCGGGAGGTCCGGATAACAGCACGTGGTCGAGCACGTCCCCACGCCGTTTCGCGGCTTCTAGCATCAGGAGCAGGCGTTCCTTGACTTTTTCCTGGCCGATGAATTCGGAAAATGCGGGCGGGCGCAACGAAACATCGAAGGCCGTGACTGGCACCGAAGTGGTTTGTTGGTAAAAATTCTCTGACATCGATCGGGCGGAGGTGATTGGAACCCACGCGAGCGCCGGTGAGAAGCGCAGAGTTTGCAGGGATTCGGAAATTTCTACCGGGCTCGCGTATTGTGCAGAAATCCGCTTGCCCTGTGAGACGGAAGCGGGCAGGGTGCCGCCAACCAAGGCGGCTTGGCGGAATTGGTAGACGCGCTCGACTCAAAATCGAGTTTTAACGAGTGTGGGTTCGAGTCCCACAGCCGCTACTTTCATAAGCAATGACGCACTGTCACACCGTTAGTGCCGCCGTGTTCGCCACGCTCCTGGCCTCCGCCGCCGCTCAACTCGCCGCTCAGCCACCGCCTGCGCACAATCTCCGCCTGAAAGCCCCGATCACCTCGTGGGATGATGCCATTCCGTTAGGCAACGGGCTGATGGGTGGCTTGTTATGGGGGGAGAAGAACACGCTTCGATTATCGCTGGATCGCGGCGATCTTTGGGATGAACGCACGCATGGCGAAGCGGAATGGTGGAAAAAACACCCGTGGACCGAGGCCAAAGGCAAGGGGGATCCATGGAATCAGTATTATAACGGAGTGACTCCCACCAAGCTCCCCGGTGGTCGCCTGGAAATCACACTGCCGCCTGATAAATCCGCCACGTTTTTTGAACTCAACCTCGCCACCGCCGAAGGTCTGGTCGATTTCACCGATCACAGCCAACTGCGCGCATTCTACAGCGCCGCCGTGCCCGTGGTGCTCATCCGTATCCCCGGCGAACCCACCGCCCTCGATCTGCTTCCCGCCGGTGCCGGCAAAGACGGCAATGCCGGCCCTAGCAGTGGTGGGGCGGTGAGCCAACTCGGCTATCCGGCGTCCAAGCGCGGGAGCGAGGGCAATGCCAAATGGTTCATCCAGGATGGCGTGGACGGGTTTCAATACTGCGTCTCCATCGAAACCAAACGCGCCGGTGCTGACACTTTGGTGGCGCTGGCCATCACCTCCAGCAAAGACCTCAAGCCGAATCCTGCCCCCGATGAGGTCGTCCGGCTCGCTCGCGCCCGCTGCGCAAGCGCCATTGTGGCCGGGTATGACGCCATGCTCAAACCTCACGTCGCGTGGTGGCATCACTTCTGGGCACAGTCGGCTGTGAGTCTCCCTGATTTATCGCTCCAGCAATACTATCAGTTTGCCCGTTACTTATATGGTGCCGGCTCCCGTCAGGGTGCGCCGCCCATCCCGCTGCAGGGCGTATGGACCGCCGACAACGGCGGCCTGCCGCCGTGGAAGGGCGACTATCACAACGATCTCAACACCCAGATGACATATATCGCCTATCAGGCTGCAGGCCATTTCGGCGAGGGGCTTTCCTATCTCGACTATCTCACCCAACTCACACCCAGTTTCCAACAATTTGCCCGGGATTTTTACGGCACCCCCGGCCTGTCCACACCTGGCGTGATGAGCCTGGCCGGCCAGCCGCTCGGCGGCTGGGGCCAATACTCGCTCTCACCGACGATGACCGCGTGGAACGCACATTTGTTCTATCTCCACTGGCGATACAGCGGCGATGACACATTTCTGCGTGCTCAGGCATGGCCGTGGTGCGAACAATCCGCGCTCTGCCTGGCCGCCCTGCTCAAACCCGATGCCGACGGGCGACTCGTGCTGCCATTTTCGTCCTCGCCGGAAATTCATGACAATTCCTCTGCCGCCTGGCTGCTTCCTAACAGCAACTACGACTTGATGTGCATCAAGATGTTGTTTCTTTCGCTCGTTGAAATGGCTGAGGCCCAAGGTAAATCCGCCGATGCGGTGAAATGGGCGGACCTTGCTGCCAAGCTCGGGGATTTCCACGCCGGACCGGACGGAGAACTCAAACTCGATGCCAATCAATTCCTCACACGCAGTCATCGCCATTTGTCCAACCTGATCAGTGTGTTTCCATTCAACCTGATCACGATTGAAGGCAGTGAGACCGACCGCCAGCGGATCCGCGCCAGTGTGGCCAAGTGGGACAAGTTAGGCCCTAACGAGTGGTGTGGCTACAGCTGGGCATGGATGAGCTGCGTGCGTGCCCGGGTGGCCGATCCAGAGGCCGCCCTCCATCATTTCGATGTCTTCGCCCATGCGTTCGTCACCCGCAATGGCTTCCATGTCAACGGCGATCAAACCAGCAGCGGATACTCGGGCATGACGTATCGGCCGTTCACGTTAGAGGGCAACTTCATCGCGATGCAGGCGGTTCACGAAATGCTTTTACAAAGTTGGAGTGCCACTCCCGGGAAACGCGGGACCGAAGTCATTCGGATCTTCCCCGCGACCGCCTGGCGCTGGCACAACGTTTCCTTCACCGACCTCCGTGCCGAAGGCGGCCACCGTGTCTCCGCCAAACGGGAAAACAACGCCACCACCTGGTGCCGCATCACCGCCGGCAAGGATGGGACTGTCAGAATCCGCGACAACTTCGGCGGACGCGCACCCAAATGGTCGCCCGCGGCCGTGAATGTTAGAAAATCCGGCGACAATTTCGAGGTTCATCTCAAGCGGGGTGAGTCGCTTGAGGCCACGTTCACCAGGCCATCCACCTTTCCGGCTGCACCAGCCGGTGCAGCAGAGCCGCTGGTGCGCCAAGCGCTATCAAAAACCACGCTGCCGCTCCACCTCGGAGCCGACAGCAATGGCGGCAACCGCTTCGTCGGCGATCTCGCGCGCCCAATGGTCGTGAACCGGGCGCTCACTGCGGCGGAAATCCTCAAACTGGCGGATCCCGCATTCGCCGCTTGGCCGCAAACACCCGGCAAAGTTTGGGCCATCAGCGAGCCTCCACCCGCCGCGCAGCAGGTGGAGGAAGTGAAAATCCTATCCGGTGATGCCAGCCTGCCAGGAACCACCATGCATCTAACAGGTAAGGGTTATTTCAAATTCGCCGACCAACCAGCGCTCAACTGCACCGCTGGTCTCACGCTGTCGCTCTGGGTGAAGCCTGTCGCCACGCCTGAAGGCGCGCGACTGATTGACAAGTCCCGAGCCGGCGCTGCCGCCGGATATTTGTTAGACACCTATCCGGGCGGCACTTCGCTGCGCCTGATCACCCGTGAACCGGCGCTCATCGTCAGGGACATCCTGCCCGTCGGTCGCTGGTCGCACGTCGCCGCCACCGTGGCTGCGGACGGTCGCCAATCTATTTACCTCAACGGCAAAATCGTGACAGCGAGCGAGTAAGCCCGCAAAGTGACATTCTCACAAACACACCGATCCATCACCTGCATTCAGAATCGATCCTTTTCACTCGCAGTCATCATGCTGACCGTCGCATCGAGTGCCACGGCCTATGTGGGCAAATGGGTTGAGGGCACCGGAGACGCCAATAATTTACAACGGATTGATCAGGCATTTGACTCGATGGCGGTCTCGTCGGAGATGGCGAGTTTGTCGTTGTTTTACAAGCGCGATTGGGATGGGTTGATTCTGAGCAACACCGCTTGGCCGGGTTGGTGGATTCAAAATACCTATGGTCCATCCTACGGGATGGTCCCGTTTCTCGAGGAACCTTATGCCACTTGGCAAAAGAATGCCCAGGCCTTGTGGTTCCGGATGATGGGCGATGGCAGGACCAAGGATTCTAACGGCTATCTTGGGCCCGATGGCAATCTCTGCGACTGCACATGGATTTTCCGTGGAGGCGGTCGCGACCTCGGGTTCGGCCACCCTGGATGGCCGAATTCGACCAACCCCGTCAATGACGGCAAGGTCACCATGTCCATGACCTATTACCGGCAAGGGGATGCCGGTCATGACTCTAACGACTGGTGTATCGGCTTCTCGGCGGCTGGTCTGGTCATGGAGTGCGAACGGTTGCTCGTCACTCGTGATCTGCAATCGATCAAGCAACGACTGCCGCAACTCCAGCGGACCGCCGCCCATCTCGACACGCGGCGCGACCCGCAAACCCAGCTGCTCAAGGGTGGCAAGGGATCAAATCTGCTCGCCCCAAGTTTCGATGGCTGGACCGATGCCAATGGTAAGAAACAAATGGTCTATCTGACGGAATTGTCTGTGAACTACTGCGCCGGCCTGGATCGCTTGGCGGAGGTCTGCGAGTTGTCGGGTGATCAAGCCGCAGCGCGCGGCTACCGGGTCACCTCTGAAAAAGTGCGTGCGGCGTTGCCGTCGCTGATGGACGAGCAGGGATCGTTCATCATGTTCAAGGATCCGAATGGAGTGAAGCATGGCGTGTATGGTGCGCCGAAATACGGGTATTACGAAACCGCCCCCAACCATGACGCCGTCTGCCTGCGGGTTGTCGATGATGCCGCGTCCAAGAAAATCATCCAGCGGATGGTCTCGATCCAGGGACTGACGCCGCACGACTTGCTGATCTCTAACTATCCCGCCTCCGATGAGCCAGGCTATCCCACCGATGGCCTGATGGCCTTTGGCACTTGGGTGCACGGCGGCCATTGGAGCACCTGCCAAGGGCGGATGAACATCGCCTGCCTCCGCGCCAACGAGTTCAATCATCCATTCAAATCCTGGGACCGGATGTGCAAACTCATGCAGAACTTTCGTGCCGACGCGCCGATGGGTGAATTCGGCCTGAGCCCATGGGGCGGCCAACTGGGAGCTCCCTATAATACCGTGCTCGATTGCTGGGGCGTTCCCGCTGGCTTGGTGCGTGGATTGTTTGAATATGACTACCGGGCCGACAGCCTGCGGGTGCGACCGCATCTTCCTTCCGGCATCACCCGTTACGTCCAAAAAAAGGCGGTCCTCTTTGGAAAAATCAAAGTCTATCTCAACGCCCTAACGCTCACCCAAAAGTGCGGCTACGCATCGCCCGTGATGGGCAAGGACGCCATCAATGCCACCGTCTATGACGATGCGGCGGTCATCACCAACGTGATTGGCACGCGCAACAACTCGATGATCGTAAACTCTATTGGAAAGTCCTCAATGACTGGAACATCGTCGATGCCGCTCTCGGCTCGAAAATGCCAGCCGCCTTGCAACCCAAACTCGCGGAATTGCGCTCCATGGCGCTTGGAACCGACCTTGGCACGCGGGTCCTCGCATTCCTGCAACGCGAGGGACCTGCCGCCGCCACTGCCGTGTCCGCCCTCTCCAGCCTCACCTCCCCCGAGAAACAATACCATTGCGAACTCCTGTTAGGTATCGGCCATGATATCGCGGTTACCTGCACTGATAGCCCGGTCCCAGTCACCGGCAACGGCAATTACAAATTCTCCCTCAATGGTTACAATACCGTCCTACGGCACCGATCTCGCTTTCACCACGTCCGGTGCCAGCGGCACCTGGACCACCGCCGGCGGTGGCTCATGGCCGGCCACCACGAACTGGCTCAATGGCACTGATGCCAGCGGTGCGGACGGCATCGCCAACTTCGGCACGGTCACTCCGGCCACCGACGCCACCGTCACGCTCGACGGTCCGCGATCGATCGGTGGCATGATTTTTGGCAATGCGGGATTCACCCACAACTGGATTCTCAACCCGGGCACCGGCAGTTTGTTGTCGCTCGATATCGGCATTAGTGGCGATCCCACCATCACCGTGAATGCCGGCGGCGCAATCATCAACACCGTGCTCACAGGCACCGATGGCTTGGTCAAAGCGGGCACCGGTGCCCTCGTCCTCAATGGATCTAACATCTATAGCGGGATCACCGCCGTGAGCGCGGGCGCCCTGCAAATCAACGGCATCCTCTCTGCCGGCAGTCCGGTGACGGTGGCCGCAGGCGCCAATCACCGGTCAACCGGCCAATCAAAGTGTCGGCCAAGGATTGAGCGCCACGTTCACGGTGACCGCCAGCGGGATTCCCTTGCCCGCCTATCAATGGCAGATCAGCACCAATGGCGGATCCACCTGGAACAACATCCCGGGCGCCACCTCCAACAGTTATGTCACCTTGCCAGTCACCACCGGCGATCACAACAATCAATACCACTGTCTCGTTTCCAACAGCTTCTCCGCAGTGACCTCGAACGCGGCCATTCTAACCGTCACGGCCAACGCCTTGCCGGCCTTTACCAGCCAACCGGCCGATGTGGTGCTACTGGCGGCCAACCAGACAGCAACCTTCACCGTGGTCGCCAGCGGCACGCCGATACCCACGCTCCAATGGCAGGTGAGCACGAATGGTGGCGGAACCTGGTCCAATCTAATAGGTGCGACCAATGCCAGTTACAGTTTCACGGCCTTAGCGGGTGACGACAACAAGTCATTCCACTGTGTTGCCACCAACAGTCAGGGAAGTGTGACCTCGAGCATGGCGTTGCTGCTGATCGCCCCGTTGCCCACCTGGATCAACCCGCACGGCGGATCATGGCCGGTGGCCGCGAATTGGTCTAACAACACCGTCGCCTCCGGCACCGGCATCACCGCGGATTTCAGCCGCATCGATCTGCCTAGCAATGCCACCGACGACGCTGACCATGATGGCATTCTCAACCTGATGGAATTTGCGCTGAATACCTCCCCCACCGAATCGAACACCCTCCCGATCACTTATGATCTTGAAACCATCGGCACCGATCATTATTTCAGGATCACCGTGCCCAAGAACCCCTCCGCAACCAATCTCATCTATACCGTGGAGGTCTGCAGTGGCCTCGCATCCAATGCATGGACGGCCACCGAAACACAGGTTGAAAGTGATACATCCACCGAACTGCGGGTGCGTGGCACCACTGTCGGCACTGCCCGTCGTTTCATCCGCTTGAAAGTCACGGAGAAACCGTGAAGAACGGGCGGCCGTTAGGCCTCTTCTCACGGAGCGGCGGACTCCGATCCGCCGGGACCATGGGGGGCAATGGGAAGCCAATGATCGGGCGCGTTCGCTCAAAGCATGGGCGGGTCTTTGGCTTGTTTCATGGTCATTCGGCGGATCGGAGTCC
>CAIYYV010000386.1 GCA_903930425.1 Akkermansiaceae bacterium
ATGAGATCATAGATTTTGAGTGGATCGATGGTGTAATCCATGACCGTGTAACTCCGCATGAACGGCTCGGCCTTGAACTTGTCGAGCAATCCCTGCGGCACGCCGTGGTAGTGACTGAACGCATATTCCTTGACCGATTCGGAGGCTGACAAACCTTGGGAGTTTGCCACGCCGTCGATTTTCACCGGTTGGTCGGAAACCGAACTTCCCGCGTATTTTTCCAGACCGGTTTGGATGGCACGCATTGCGAGCCAAAGGCGCAGCAGCAGCGCGCCATAAATCAGACCGAGTTTGTGGCTCGGGCAACGGTTGGAACAGCAGGATTCGGTTTCAGTGGAACAACAGGAATCGGTTTCAGTGGACATGATCGATGTGAGGTGAGTGGGGAGGGGGGAGATTTCTGTTAGACGCGGGTAAATCAAGCCTTGATGATGCGTGCGCCCAAGCGTGGGTGTTTTGCCTGTTCGGCATTCCCGAGCACTTTTTCAGTTTTGGGGTCCCATTTTACCGCCTGTTTGGAATCCATGGCGACGATGGCCAATTGGCCGAATGAGGCGGCGCGGTGGGCACCTTCGGCGTATGAGGCGGGAAGTTTTCGAGAGCGGACGCAGTCGATGAAATTCTGCCAGTGATTCGGGGGTTTGCTGTCATAATCGGCAGGCAGGTTGCGCAACATTTCAGGGTCGGAGGCTTCGAGGCGGCCGCGATCGACATGGATCCATCCTTTTTCGCCGGTGAATTTGGTGCCGCCGAAGTCACTGCGCACTTCGAGGACTTTGCCATCCGCGAAGGTGCCCTGATAGGAATAGTTGATGTAGCTGTTGAAAAACTCGTGATTGCCGAGGGTGCCGGTGCCTTCCATCTTGACAGGGCCGGTGTGGTCAAGAGCGAGTGACCAGAGGGCGATATCCACATGGTGGCCGACCCAATCGAGCAATTGGCCGCCGCCGAACGTGTGGTGCCAGCGCCAGTTCCACGGGTGGAGCAAGGGATGATAGGGGAAATTTTTGACGGGTCCGCACCAACCGGCCCAATCGAGATTGGCGGGCGATTTACCGATGAGTTTTGCGACTTGGTCGGCGGGCACATGTTGTTGGAGGCTCATGCCCGATGGGGTACCGCATTCGAGGCGGGTGAGTTTTCCAAGCGTGTTGTTTTGGATCAGTGCGTGGAAGCGGCGGAATTCGCCGGCGGAACGTTGCCAAGATCCGGTTTGCCACACGCGTTTATTTTTGGTGATGGCATCGATGAGCAAGCGGCCTTCTGCGAGGCCCCAGGTGAAAGGTTTTTCGCCATAAATATCCATACCGGCCTTGGCGGCGGCGATGCCGATGCTGGCGTGCATGTGATCCGGGGTGCCGAGGCAAATCACATCCAGACCGGGATGTTTGAGGAGATCCGCATAATGGGCGTAAGTCTTGCAGTCCGTGTTCTTGTAATGTCCGTCCACACGGGCCTTGGCGCCATTCATGTTGTTCGAGTCCACATCGCAAACCGCGACGACCCGGACGCCTCGAATACCGAGAAAATTCCCCATATTGGACGACCCTTGACCGCCGCAACCGATGATGCCCATGGCGATTTCATCATTGGGGGAACCCTGCTGTGCACGCAGATACGCCAGGGGTGCCAAGCCCAGTGCGGCGGCGCCAGTGACAAGAAATTTACGACGAGGAATGAGGTTGCTGGATGGATTCATCATGGTGGGCACCATACGGTGATTGGTGCCGCGGGTCTTTCAATAAAATTCCCCCCGTGTCAAACGGATAAGAATGGACGCTCAGGTATCGGCTTTCCGACCACGCACGCGCCAGCCTGGGTCATGTTGTCGTGACGACAATCGGCGGCGCGGATTCAAAAATAGGCGGGCGCACAATGAGTTAGAAACCGGATGACGCTTCAGTCGATTGCGGGGTAGACCAGCAATTTCAGTGAGGTGGGAGCAAAAGGTTCGAGGCGCAGGGTGTTCGCGCCGGGTTTGAGCGAGCGGGTGATGTCGAGGCGCATAGGCGCGCCGATGAACCCGCCGGCATCGGTGCCGTTGACGGTCACGCGTGCCGCTTCTTCGGGGGTGATTCCCGACGCATCGAGATAGACGCGGTCGCGCAGAAGATTCACCGAGGCCGGCACGTCGCAGGTCGCGTCATACGGCGCGGCGCTGGTTGGGCTTGCGGTGAATGGGTTTTTGTTGGTGACGGGCACGGGTGCGGGTTTCGCCACAGATGGGATACGAACGACGGGGATGGACGTCGGGGTCTGTGCCGTGATGCGCAGCGGACGAGGGCGGGTGTCGGCACGAAACACGAGCAAGATGCTTTCCAGAGGCGCGAGTGTGAGGTCGATCTCGATGGTGTCCGGGGAGAGTCGTCGAGTGGGTGCTGAGGTGATCTCGTTGCGCATCGGGTCCCAGCATTCCGGATCGCCCTTGGCGGTGATGCGGAAGCGAAATGCGCGTGGCTCACCGAGGGCGTTCTGGTTCGCGATAAAAAACACGTCACGGTCTTCCTTTACCCGATGCAGGACATGGAGCCAATGGTCGGTCTTTCCTTCTAACACCTCGAGCGTGGGATGGAGGTCCGCATCGCCGGCTAACACCTGCTGCAATTGCTCGGGTGTCGGTTGTTCGGGCAGCAGATAGGTGCGCCCGCCGGCCGTGTTGGTTTTGCACACTGCCAAGCCCGGTTCCGCGTCGCCCCAGATGGCACTGCACAATGCCGCGATGTCGGCTGCTGTTTTGCCGAGTGTCGCGGATTTTGTTGGAAGGAACCCGTGTGCCACCACAGTGCCGCCCTGGTTGAAAAACTCCCGTGCTTTTGCGAGGGTGGCATAGGGGATTACCTCGACTGGTGGCACGACGAGCACTTTGTAGGATTCGGCGCGGAGTTTCAGTTCCTTGCGCGCAAGGCTCATGTCGTTTTCAAACACCTCGTAGGGCAGCCAGTCACAATCATAGAGAGCATCCTGCAGGTTCTCGCTGATTTTTTCGAGCGGGATACACTTGCCGGTTTGCACGCTTTGGCCAGGAGATAGCAGCGCCACCGGTGCCACATGCCGCCCGCCACTGAGCATCAGGCTGAGGCGGCTGGTGTAGTCGGCAAAAACCCGATAGAGCGGCCAGCGCGGCTCGAAGCCCCCATTGAAAAAATACGGAGGACAATCGGCATCATAGGGTGCGCGAGGATTGAATGAGTGGGGCACGAGGAAGTTGATGCCCGAAACCTGCATGTGGTCAGTCCACCACTTCATTTCCGGATATGTGAGGTTCTGTCCTCGCGCGCCGAAAATTTCGCAAAGTGCCAGATCGTTGGATTTACCGTAAGCATGGCTGATAGAACTGCCGAGCTTCGGGGTTTGCCAGCATGGGGCGTCACCCGCATCACGCTGGCCGATCTTGAACTGCGAGAAAACCGCGTCGATCCCGCCCATGCTGCTGTATTTCTGCACGCGCATCAGGTCGCCGGCGCAGTAGTCATCCAGCAGATACATGTGGTGATGTTCCATGAAATGCCCGACTGACTTGACGCCGCGCTCCTCGCACCAGCGGCGGATGCCGCCATACAGCGTGCGCCCCCAGGTTTCGGCTCTGGCCTCAAGATATTGGTAGCGTGCAGCGGTCTGTGTCTCACCGGACAATTGGAACTTGTAGGCGACATAGGCTTTTTTCCAATCGACTCCCAGTTCGGCGAGAACGGGTTGGATTTCGGTTCCCCAATCCCCGCGGGTTTCCGGTTCGTCGTAGAAAAATCCGACGATGGTTTTGCCGAAATCTGCTTTGAAATGATCGTAGTGCGGCTGATAGACCGTTTGAAGGAACCAGTCCACGCAGTCCTGGCTGGCGCCGTCCACACTCAATTGGGTGCCGTCGCCCTGGCCCAACCCGGGTGCCTGCTCATGTGTGAACTTCATGATTTTCCAGAGGCCCGTCGGCACCGGCCACGCAAGCTTGCCATCGTGAATAAAGGGCGCCAAATCGACGAGGCTTTCCGCCTCGATGGCCCCATCGGCGGCGACCCGCCCGGCCACCGCAGCCACATAACGCTCGCCGGAATATCCCGCAGCATCTAACGGATTCGGACCCTTTACTTCCACAGCGGATCCGATGAGGCGCTTGGCCGCATAACGCGCAGGAACGCGCCCGCCCACACTCTGGCTCGGCCACCATTTTTCATCAAAAATCCACAACTTCAGGCCATTTTTTTTGGCGGAATCAAGGCAGATTTGGACATCCCTGAACCAGTTCGGCCCGAGCCAATCGCTGTGTGGGCGCGATTCGGTGGTGAAGGAGCCATTGCCACCTTCCGCTACCTTGTCCAAAACTTTTTCTAACTGTTCCTTGCTTTCGTCGCCATGAAGCCAGAAGAGCGGGCCCACATTTCGTCGAGCGTCTAACGGCAATGTTTGGAATTCGTGTTCGAGCTGCGCGATTCCGCGATCGTTGGTGTGAGGAGGCTGGTCGTTTTGGGTGGCGGGCACCGGGAGGTCGGAGGCAATCAGTTTGCCCGTCAGAATCGAGGCGACGAGTATGCAAAGGAAAGGATTCATGGTTGGTGGGGATTACCAAACCTTGATCGACTGGCTGGCGGGAGCGGTAGTGTTGAAGGGGCCCGCTGTGAGTGCCGCAGTGTTGCGAGGCTTGCCAAAATAATCCGTGTCAATCCGCAGTGGCGAACTATCGGGATTTTCATAGCTGCAACCCGAAATGCTGGATTTTCCGAGCACTTCGGTCGTCACAAGGTGGCAGATGGCCCCCGTGTTCCATGTCGCGTCCCACTTCATTTCCAGATAGAAGCCGTCGGATTTTTGCACCAGTTTGAGGGCCGGATCGCGATCGGGTTTGACGAGTGGCGCGGTTTCCAGTTTCGCGGGTTGTGCGCCCTTGAGGAAGAGGTTGCCTTTCATCCGCGAGGGTAGGGGAGCCGCGTCATACGGTGTCAGATTGGCGCGTGCCACAAAGATATTGTTATAATAGCGATCGTCGCCATACGGGTTGTTGTGCATTCCGGCGATTTCGGTGGAGTGCGGCTTGTGGAATGGCGTCGACCGGTCGTCGAAAACATTCAGATTCAAGCCTCCGGCGATCAGGTTGTGGACATAGGCACCGCCTTGGGAAACAGAGAGCAGGGTTGTGGGCGACAGGAAGATATTGTTATCTATCAGGAATGGGCCGTGGTTCACCTCGACGAAGATGTCCTGATCGGGATTGTCGTGGAAGAGGTTGCGAGTGACCCGTGTGCCTTGAGCCATCCAGTCGAGCCACAGCCCGCGACAAGACCGGTAAATATGATTCCCGCTGATCTCGGTGTCGATGGCCCCGTGTAGCTTGATGCCCGCCATTTCGGCACCGGAGAACAAGCGTCTTGTATGGATGTCATGGATCGTGTTGCCGGTGATCTGGCAGTAAATGGCACCCAAACTGCCGACGACGCCGGTTTGTTCGCAGTGGGAGATGTGGTTGTTGCGGACGATATGGTGGCCGATGCTGTCCTTGTTCCAGCCGTTTTTGACGGCACGCTCGATGGTTTTGACATATCCCTCGGCGCTGTTCGCTGATGTGTTGTCCCATTCGTCTCCGTGTTTTCCAAGCGCGATTCCCGAGCAGACCGAGTGGCTGACCGTGTTGTTCTCGATGATCCAGCCTTTGCTCCAATGGGTGCCGATCAAGCCGATTTGTTCGGCGGTGGGCGGGGCCCACGGGGTGGCAGCCTGGCTCATCGTGAAGCCGCGCACGGTGAGGTAGTTCATTCCCACCTTCTCTGGATAAAATACAGATTGACGCACATTGATTTCCACCAGTTGCTTGTTAGGATCCGCGTCCTTGAATTGTGCCCAAATGGTGGTGAGAGAGGCATCGACCTGAGCAAACCATAACTGGCTGTTCAGTGCCGAGTTCCTGTGTTTTTTAAACACCAGACACAGCGTCTTGACTCCACCCACTGGCTTGATTTTCGCTTTGAATGTCGTCCATGACTGCCAATCGCCAGTGCCGTCGACCGCGCAGGTCCCTAACAATTCTCCATCTGCCGTGTCCGATCGGATTTCGATGACGCCGCCATCACCGGGCGACGCGGCGCGAATCTCGAGTTGATTGGTGTGAGGTGCGAATTCGACGCGCTCGTAGCGTGCCCAATCGCCCTCGGAAATCCAGCCAAGACATTCTCCGCCTTCGGTGTTAGGTGCATTGCGTGCACCCTGTTTTGCCGCGCACCCGGTCGCCGGAATCCGCGCGGCGGCCTTGCCATCCGCGCTGGGTTGTAGCCACCCAACATTGAGTAAATACTGCGGTGCCGCTTGGCTCAGCCAGGGAGGCGGTGTGCCTGCGGGTGCGAGCACCTCATCGAGCTTGGTTGCTTCGATCAACCACTCACCGTTGAGGTAGACGGCACCGGTGTGATGCGCGCGCCCACGGGCATCGAACCAGTCACCCCGGATGAGGTCGTTGTAGGGATTGAAACTGCCGAACATCGCATTGGGCAGTGTGGCTTTCCAAACGCCTTCCTGCACTTTGACCCAGTTTTTCACGATTTCCGAACCCTTGATCTCCACTTTCTCGCCGCGCGCTGCCTGATAGATGATGCGCTTGCTGTCCGACTCTCCACCGCGTGGCGGATTGATCCGTTCACGGTAAACTCCGGCATGCACGGTGACCACATCGCCCGGTTGAGCGCGATTCGCCGCATTCTGGATCGTGCGGAGCGGAGCAGCGCGCGTACCGGCATGGACGTCATCGCCCGCAGGAGAAACGTGGAATTCGATGGCGCGGAGTGGGGCCTGCAGCAGGCCTGCCAGCATGATGAGAAAAAGGGGTTTCATCAGGTGTTTGGGAGGTTTTTTTCAAAATCACGCAAGCAGATGCTTGAGGAGCGTTCGCTACGCGACTCTCCGTGCGTTTCTTTCAGTGCAAAAAAACCAGGTGCTGCCTGCGGCATCGTGTGCAACACCACTGATGAATCACTGCGTCACCCGCGTTTCGGTCAATGAGAAACCGGACAATGACTCAATTGGGAAAAGAAATCGTTGCCTTTGTTATCCACGAGAATGAAGGCCGGAAAATTTTCCACCGTGATTTTCCAGACGGCTTCCATGCCGAGTTCCGGGAAGGCGACGACCTCCTGGGATTTGATGTGATCCCTGGCTAACAGGGCCGCCGGCCCGCCGGCCGAACCAAGGTAGAACCCGCCGTGTTGCTTGCAGGCTGCAGTGACCGCAGGCGAACGGTTGCCCTTGGCAAGCATCACCATCGACCCCCCGTGCGACTGAAACAGATCCACATAACTGTCCATCCGCCCCGCAGTGGTGGGACCAAACGATCCGGACGGCAAACCGGCCGGGGTCTTGGCGGGTCCGGCGTAATATACCGGGTATTGCTTGAAGTAATCGGGAAGGTCCCCTTCCTGCTCGAGGATTTCCTGGAGCTTCGCGTGGGCAATGTCCCGCGCAACGATGATGGTTCCCGTGAGCGCAAGGGCCGTGGTCACCGGGTATTTTCCGAGCGTTTTCAGCGTTTCCTCCATGCCGAGATCAAGGTTCACAGGCACTCCCTGGAACTTCCAATCACGGTATGCCTCCGGTATGAAACGACCCGGATTCTTTTCTAACTTCTCAAGAAAAATCCCGTCCTTTGTGATTTTTGCCTTCGCTTGACGGTCCGCTGAGCACGATACACCGATCCCAACAGGACACGATGCCCCGTGACGCGGAAGCCGAACCACCCGGACGTCGAGCGCAAAGTATTTGCCGCCAAATTGCGCCCCAATCGCAGTTTCACGAGCCAGATCTAACAATTCGCTCTCCAACTCCAGATCGCGGAATGCCCGCCCGTGCTCATTCCCGGTGGTGGGCAACGCGTCATAATACTTGGTGGACGCCAGTTTCACGGTCTTGAGGCAGTTTTCCGCGGAAGTGCCGCCAATGACAAATGCAAGGTGATACGGCGGGCAGGCCGCCGTGCCCAGTGACTTCATTTTTTCAAAACAAAATGCCTTGAGGCGGTCCGGATTGAGCAAGGCCTTTGTTTCCTGATAGAGAAATGTCTTGTTGGCCGATCCGCCGCCCTTGGTGACAAAAAGGAATTTGTAGGCATCGCCACCGGTGCTGTAGAGATCGATCTGCGCGGGCAGGTTGGTTTTGGTATTGAGCTCATCATACATGGTGAGCGCGGCGGTCTGCGAGTAACGAAGATTCTCACGGATATATGTTTGATAGATCCCGAGCGAAAGAAGCTCCGCATCATTGCTGCCCGTCCAGACCTGCTGGCCCTTCAAACCGACCACTGTGGCGGTCCCGGTGTCTTGACAGAACGGCAGAATGCCGTGGGCGGCAATCTCTGCATTTTTGAGCATCATCAGGGCGACCATGCGGTCGTTGGCTGTGGCTTCAGGGTCGTCGAGGATCGCTGCAACCTGCGCAAGGTGCGCCGGGCGCAGCATGAAGTTGATCGCCTTGAGCGCTTCCTCTGCCAACAGAGTGAGACCTTCCGGGGCGATTTTAAGCATCGGTTGGCCTTCAAACTCGGCCATCGAGACATGGTCGGTGCTGAGGCATTCATATTCGGTGGTGTCAGGACCAAGAGGGAAGGGATCTTGATAGAAAAAGGATGGATCTGTCATGGCTCGCCAGCATTCGTAAAGCGGACCCGTCCCGTGTGCAAACCGATTCTTCCCGTGGACAATCATCTTCGAAGAATCCGCCTCAGAAATTCCGCGTCGGAGAAGCGGGCGTTGGTGCCTTGTCGCACGATGACCAGCTCAAGAGAGGGGATCACAAATAGCCGTTGATAGCCGGAACCCACGGCGGCCATCAGATCGGTCGGGGCATTCCGGCAAATGCAACGCTTGTGCCAATCTTGTTGCTGCCACTTTTTTTCCAGCAGCTCCTAGATGTCGCACTCGCGGGTTCCGTTAGAGTTGGCGCCGGTGTTGAGCCAGAAACCCAAAGCAAACATCGGATTGATCCGCGATCCGCGCAGGCATTCACTGAATCGATCGGGTGAAAGGATGGTTCGGCGGCCGAGGGTGCCCCGCCCTATCAGCAATTGCCCGAATTTCGACCACTGGCGCGCGGTCAGACAAAAACCGCTGGCGACAAGCGGGTTACCCCGGACATCGGTCCGGTAAGGCACGGCACCAAGACCTAACGGATCAAGCACTTTGTGCTGCAGGTAGCCCATGGGTGTTTCTTTATGGGGAGCAAGTTTTCGGCGCAGCACCTCGCAAAGCACTTGTCCGTGGCTGGGCCCGTAGATGAACGCTGATCCGATCGGGGCGACCGACGGCGTGCGCAAGGCCAGGGCGTTGCGATCACTCACCTGATTTGAATGAAGATGAAACCCCGGATCCAGCCCGTCATTAAAATTCATCAACCCGCGAATGGTGATTTGATTCCGCTTCGGGTCGTCCCGCCACTCGGGAATGGTGTTGGCCACGGGCTCGTCCAAATGGAGCAGGCCTTCCTGTGCCGCAATCAACGCCGCCATCGTGAAAAAGGTTTTTGTCCCGCTGAAAATGGGATGGGCCGAGCGCACGCTGCCGCCGTTTGGATATTCTTCCAGCAGCGTCTTGCCGTGCTGCATCACCCATAACGAGCATCCTTTTCGAGCCGCGGAATAATCAGCAGCGTCCCGCAACGCCTGCGGTGTCAGCGTGCCCGCTGCCAGCGATCCACCCAGACCCGCCAGCAGCACAATCCAAAGAAATAGCACCGGAATTTGATCGAAAGAGAACAACCGGATGATCTTGAAAACCCGGCTTCGAAAGTGGCAGAATCGGCTCATGGTCCCGATACTGTGAAATCTTTCGCCTCATTTGCCAAACCGCGATTTCGACCCGTGTCGATTTTTTGCGTCATCCTGAAAATCCAGCCGAATGGTATCTCGCATGTGAGCAAAATTGCGTGCTTGCAATCGTCGCTGGGAGGTGCTTCGTTAGAGTCGCCATGAAAACCATTGTCGTTGCAATTGATTTCTCAAACGCCACCCCCGGGGTGCTGAAAATGGCCAGCGATCTGGCAATCGCATTCCAGGCGCAATTGTGCTTGTTTCACGCGGTCGAACCGGAACCCAGTTATACCGCCTACGGCTTCACTCCCGATGAGTTTCCCGCTCTCCACGCCTATCAGGATGAGGCGAAACGCCGCGCCGCCACCCAGCTTGATGCGCTCCTTGTCAACGTGCAGACCAGTCTCCCGGATGCAACCTGCCACATCGCAGAGGGCAATCCGCTCTACGCCTTGATCGATTATGTCAAGACCAGCGGCGCGGATTTTGTCGTGCTCGGTTCGCACGGTCATGGCGTCATCGCTTCCTTGTTGCTCGGCAGTGTGGCCGAGGGGATCGTCCGCAAAGCGGTCGTTCCAACGCTCAT
Source organism: Akkermansiaceae bacterium (assembly GCA_903930425.1). Lineage (GTDB taxonomy): Bacteria > Verrucomicrobiota > Verrucomicrobiia > Verrucomicrobiales > Akkermansiaceae > Luteolibacter. The sequence goes on from CAIYYV010000386.1 coordinate 10,359, forward strand.
TGTGCCTGCGCCTGCACACACTTCCTAACGGCCGGTCCTATTCCTCTGCACAGGCACTCGTCGAACGCCGGTCGTTCTAACGAATCTGGTCGCGGGTGACACGGAATTTCGCGGCGCATCGCGGGCATTGCAGGTCGATCGATTCGGTGTCCCCGAAGAGGTCGTCGAGGCGGTCTTTCCAGCCGCCGATGATCGGAAGGATTTTTTCCAGCGTGCACCCGCATTCAAACCGGAACCGGCGGGTTTCTAGCAGCCGGGTTTCCTCGACGCGGTCGATTTGAGAAACGCGTGCCTCATCGAGTGCGCCGAACCACGGAAGATCACAATCCGGCTGGGCGGCAATGAGCACGAAAGTTTCATTATCTAACAAGAATGCGCGGGCAGGGCGTTGCTCGGATTGCGCGTAAAACTGTGCGACCCAGGCGAGCGGGTCCTGACCGACCACCTCGAGCGTGGATGAGCGTGGCTCATTGAGCTTCGCAGTGGTGGTTTGGGAATACAATACATTCCGGTCCGGCTCGCGGATGTCCTCGGTAAAAATCCGTCCGGTGAGGGATTCCTGAAGCGATCCGCCGGTGACGAATAAATTGACGAGAGGGGCCTGCAAATTCACCGTCCAAGCGAGTGTTTCCGCCCACGGGCGAGCAACGAGGTGCAACGCCAACATCGCGAGCGAATCTTTGAGCATCTGATCTAACTCCTCGGCATGACGGATGCCATGCTGCATCAAGTGCAGGTAGTAGTCGGTGTATAGCGGCGTGAATTGCCCGCGTAGCATCAGCGCATTGCGGTGACGAATGAAGATGGACTCAACCGTTGTGAAATGATCGGGATTTTCCATGATTGCAGGATGTTATATCACCATTCATCACATCGCCATGCCTTCAATGAGTGCTGAAATCACGGGTATTAACCGAGAAATCCGGTGAGACGACTGGTGGCGCTGGCGTGATCGAGCGGTTCTGGCAGACCGAGTTCATACGCTTCGCGGCCGGCTTGAACGGCCATTTGAAAGGCGTTGGCCATGCGTGAGGGATCGCTGGCGATGGCGATGGCGGTGTTGACGAGCACGGCATGCGCTCCGAGTTCCATGGCTTCTGCGGCGTGGCTGGGGGCTCCGAGGCCCGCATCGACGACTACCGGCACGGTGGCCTGTTCGATGATGATGCGGATTTGGTCGCGGGTGGTGAGGCCGCGGTTCGAACCAATGGGCGCTCCCAGCGGCATCACGGCCGCAGTGCCAACTTCTTGCAATCGCTTTGCAAGCACCGGATCGGCATTGATGTAGGGCAGCACCACGAAACCTTCTCTGACAAGGATTTCAGCGGCCTTGAGAGTTTCTATCGGATCGGGGAGCAAATACGTAGGATCCGGATGAATTTCAAGTTTGACCCACATGGGTAAACCTGCGGCGGCGGCGAGACGGGCGAGGCGCACCGCCTCCTCGGCATTCATCGCGCCGCTGGTGTTCGGGAGGATCAAGTATTTTTCCGGATCAATGAATTCGAGGAGGTTCGCATAAGGATCGGCCTGGCCGCTGAGATCGACGCGCCGCAGGGCCACTGTGACGATCTCAGTGCCGCTCGCGGCCAGCGCGTCACGCATGACTTCATGGGAAGAAAATTTCCCGGTGCCAAGAAACAATCGGGAACGGAATGCGCGGCCTGCGATGATGAGTGGTGACATGGGGGTGAAGCGCTGGATTCTACATCCTCAATCCAAAATGGGAGTCGCAGAGATCAAAAGAGGCGAGCCATTTTTCGAATGAGGGGTGATCATTGAGATCGTATTGCCAGCAATGGAAGCCAAACTGCCGGCCGACGAGGATGTTTTCGGGAAGGTCATCAATGTAAAGGGTGGAATTCGGAACCAGTTCTTGGGAAATCAACGCGTGTTGATAGATTTCCGGTTGGGGCTTGATGTGTCCGGTTGCAAATGAAAGAACGGCCGCCTGGAACAAGGAAAACTCCGGATAGGCCCCAAATAGCCACGGGCAATGAATCGCATTCGTGTTGGAAAAAAGGATCAGGCGGTGGCCATCGGCGGCCAGTTTGCGCACACACTCCCACATCGGCGGGTTCGGGGTGAAAATATGCTGCCACGCAGCACGGAATTGCGACCGGGAGGCGTCACTTCCCAGCACCCCGAGCGCCCAGTCAATGTAGTCATCCGCCTGGATTGCGCCGGATTCCAGATCGTCCTTGCGGGCGAGCAACCGGTCAAGACGTGCCGCAGGATCCGGCGTGCCATGCGGCAACAATGTGACGAGCGAGGTCTCAAAATCAAAATCTAGCAGGACGCGGCCGATGTCAAAAAGAAAGGTCATGGAATCAAATCATGGAAGGTGAGGCGAGTAGGGCAGGCAGGTATTGCCTGCAGGATTTCCTGTCAGATTCTTACGCCTCCGCTTTCGCGGGTCAACGCAGGATCTTTACGTTGTTCCCGGGGGAGTGTCGGATAAAAAAGTTCAAATCGGTGGGAACGCACTCAATCACTGCAGAGGCACTCAGTTTTTGCGAAACGACTCTCAGCGCCATGCGGGTGAGAGCTCCCAGATGCAGGCCGTTTCAATACCCGGAAAATTCCTTGCGGCGTTCCTCGAGCACGACCAGCCAGTTCATCATGGTGATTGGCGGCAGTTCGGCGGGATGGAGGATCTGTCTGAGATTGACGGTGATGCGGTTTGCGGCGAACGCATTGCCGCTCATGTTCTTGGAATCCATCGGCCGCACTGGAGTGGCATTGGTTTCGCTAGCCAGAGAACCCAGTTGCCCGCCCAGTCTGACGGCGAAGGGATCGACCTCCACCCCATAGCGTTTCTCCGGCGCAAACAATGAACAGGGAGGATAATACGTTGAGGTGGGTGTGTAACCTGTCGGCGGAGTGGCTGCGACAATGTTGAAATCATCCCCGATGTATGTCCGCAGGTTGGTCACGAGAGAAAACCCCTTGCTGAATGAAGTCAGATCCGAGCACTCTTGAAGAATTACCCCGTAGTCGAGATCTGTGCATGGAATCGACGGTTTCGTGAGCCAGGAACTGCCCGTTGCCGTCGTGTAATCCACATTCACCACCAGTGAATGATTCACTGCCGTGCTGTCCGCATTGAGCGACGCAAGAAACTTGGTGAATCGTTGCGGATAGACCGCAATGCAGATTTTTCCCGATGCGAGAGTCTTTACTTCAAATGGATAACTGGGTTTGTAGTAGCCCGACTTGACCGTCCCGACAAGCGGGTCACCAAAACGCGCGTTATTGAAGGTAACGGATCCGGTCTGTCCCGTCTGATAGGCAAAGACGCCATTTTTTCCATACGCCAAATCCACCACTGCCGTGCCAAAGTTGTGGGTCTCGTTTTCGGCGCACGCAAACAAGTATCCGACGGGCAAGCCGGTGACCATACCCGTGGTCAGTGACAAATTCAAATCCGTGCGCACACCGGCCTTCAAATACGAAAAACGCAGTGTGGTGGGCGTCTTGTTCAGCGCGCTCGTCACCTGAATGATGTCCAGACGCATCGCGCATTGCAGAGCCCCGATTGAATAATTATTCCAGGTGGTGGGCGATAGCACGTAGCTTTCGGTGCTCTGTGACAAGCGGTCAAAGTAGTCGGCACCGCGGTTGATCGGGACAAACGCGACGCGTCCGCTCTCCGAGGCCAATGATACCGGAAAAAACGCGCCCTGAGTCAATTGATAGGTTTCCCTAAGGCCCGGGGTGAACGGATTTGCCGCGAATGTCTGTCCACCGATCGTGGTGTCTCCCGATAAGCTCATGCTGCGACGACTCGCCAGAGCCGTAATCGTCGTCGCTCCCTCGACCAGCGCCCTGCCTGCAAAAACACCTCCATCGATGGTCACGTTCTGCCAGGCGTCTCCCGTGGCATACTGGCCAAACGACATGAATGACGAGGCGCTGATCGCCAATTGCGATGGCACTTCATAAATGGAAAGCACGAAGTCACGTCCAGGACGCGAGATTTTGGTGAGGGCGGCATCCTGTGCGGCGACATCCAGCGAAAAGGCCCACCAATTCCGTTTCGCCACAAAGGGATCACCCGGCCGGGCATAGCCGAAGTTGATTTGCGGATACGTCAGCAAGTTGAAATTCGGATAGCTTGCGTAGGGCAGTCCGATTCCGCTCTGGGCGAGAGATCCATACACCTTGTCCGATGAAATGATGGGATAAAGCAAATCCCGCGTTTTGGTATAGGTGGTGCTGGTGCTCAGTGGCGGCGGGTAGCCAGTGCCGAGACTTCGGTTGATGCCCACCGAGACATACCCGGTTTCAGGCGTGATCGCCTTGAATATCAGGCTTGGGGTTCCGAGCGTCGAGTCCCCTGAATTGCCGAGCTTGGGATTGGTGAGGTTCAATGATGTCAGAACATTGCTCGCAATGGAGGTTCTCGCATTCGCCAATACCAATGATTCGGTGAAAATGTCCTGCCACCGCAAGGGGTATGAGATCGTCGTGCTCGAATTGGAATTGTGCTGCATCGCCCGGATCGCCCGATTCGGCGTGATCGCCACGATCGACCGCAATATCGCGTCTTCCTTCTCACTGTAGTCAAGGCGCAGCTGGACATTTTTTTGAATGGTCTGGCCGTCCATCGCGCGGCGATAAGTGAGCACCATCAGCAACAGAAGGATCATGCCTGTCGTCAGGACTAACACATAGGAAACAAAGCCGGGTTCGCCAGATCTGTTAGATTGAAGTTTCATTGTTGCATGGTTCCCGAGTAAGTGATTTGCTCGCCTTCGGGGCCTGTGAGGATCATCCGCAGAACCCCCTCTTCCATCACAAATTGAACATCGGCTGGCTTGTCAGTGACTGCCCACTGCGGTGCCCCAAGCACCCCGCTCACCGGCACGACATAATAACAAAGCGCCTGGCCGGCCCCATAATTCTCAAACGAGAGGATCGATGCCCGCTGCGTCCCATCCGGTTGGCGGAAATTCATCACGAGCACCGGAGACGCGGTCAACCTCGGGTTCCTTCCCGCGAGTGCATCGGCCACTGTGTCATGCAAGCGAAAGCGGTCCGCCTTGCCCACCAAGTGGCTCACATACATACTGATCACCGGGGCTTCCTCGGCGAGAAAGTTCTGCGTCCGGTAAATTCTCAGGAACGTGAGTTGCTGGTTGAACAGCGCGAGCACCATCGCTCCAGTCATCAGCCCCATTGTCATTGCCACCGACAATTCGATCAATGTGAACCCGCGATGGAATGCATGACGTGCCTTTTTCATTGGGACCTCAACACGGTTCGGGATTTGACATAACTGCGATTGCCGATGGTGTAGGTGAGCACGCTCTGTGCTTTCCAAACCTTCATGGCGGCGGGATTCATGGCGACCGTGCCGGTGCCCCCGTCAATCGGGTAATTGGCCGTGTCCGGAATGCGCGTGCGCACCACTGTGCCCGTTACAACTCGGCTTCCCGGAAGCCGACCGATCTCGACGACGGTCGAACTCGTTGTCGGAAATGTTGGCCAGGGAGAATTGTTACCCAGAAGTGTTTCAAACGGAATGCGCTCCGCGTAGGACCGCTCGTATGTCAGATACGCATCGGTCAATGTTTGCCGTAACACCCACTGCCTCGGGTGCAGAATGTTGAGGGAAAGCTTCAATAACACCAAGCCAAGAACCGTCAAAATCGACAAGGCCAGCATTGCCTCAATTAAAATCGTGCCCGCCCGCCGCGATCTCGCCTTGCTGCATGAACCAAATTGCGTCACAAAGACGCCATGCACAGTGGCTTTTGTAGGTGGACATGGCGCGTCTTGCTCATGTTGCTGGTTGCGGGCCAAGCCGCCGGTCAAGCGATCCTCGCGCCTCCCTTCGGCCTGCATTGGGGGGATTCCCCCGAAAAACTCATGGCATGGGCCTCGCGGCAAACGCTCGATGTCACGCTCACGCTGCCGGCGGATCAACCGGGGATGCGCGTCCTCCGCATCCAACCCCGCAATGGCATGCTTCCCGAAACCCAGGTGAGCGCCTTGGAGGGCCGGTTTATCGCCGGCAAGCTCTATGAAGTCACCCTGCATTACTTCGAACCCGGTGCCTCTGCGGACCTGATGGAAACCCTCTTCGATGCTCTGCGCAAGCAAGTCATCCTCACCCACGGGCCGCTTCTCACCAACCAGCAACAACGGTTGGTGGAGGACCAGTTTGTGACGCGGACTCAATCGTTTCATCGGGAACCTGTCAAAGGGTTGTTCCTCCTGCTTGCCTTCTCCGAAATTGAAGACCTTCTTCGGAAATCCAAGGAAGCGCGGTTCTCGTTGATCTATCGGAATGACAATTACAGGAAGGAATTGTTAGAGGACTTGGAAAAACCTTGATCATTCGATGGTGGTGAAGGTGCCGTTCGCCTTGAGCGTCCGGTCCACATCAAAACTCACATAGGCCAACCGGTCGATCCCAAACGGTGTCACCGTGACGATCTCCATCGTCCACCGGCCATCCGCGTCAAACACCGAATCATACGCTGATAATGTGAGAACACGGTTCACCGGGATGCTGTCGCTAAGTATAAGAGATGAACCCGGAACCACTGTGCCCGTCCGTCCAAGTTGAGGTTCTCCTTTGTAAACTTGAGCATACGTGTCAGACCTAGGGTAAAGATCATTGTAGGTGAGTGTGACCTGTGGAAACTGATAGCGAATCAACTGGCCTGAAGTGATGCCTGCAATTGAAGCATCCGCCACCGGCCAAATCTGGATGAACCTCGATGCGATCTGTGTCTCAGGAATGTTATAGGTCGGCGGCCGAATATCTGCGACTGAAAAGATCGAGAAACGTTCTTCGCCGCGAACTTTTGTCCGGTCGGCTGCAGGCACTGAGTTCACTGTGTAGGTCAGCGTTTGCTCGCCATTAGTGGCAATAGACGCCTGAGAAAGCAAGGTAGCCTGTGTTCGATCAATGGTGACTCCTGTTCCGCCTACGCCATAAGACTGCACATGTCGCAACAATTTCACGCTTTTTGATGCTTCTGGATCCGCCGCGCCACTGAGCAAACCATTGACTGTGATATCTACGTAAAACGGTCGGTCTGCACGAGTTCTGTAAATATCGGCATAGGGATCCTCCGAGCGAATGCTTACGATGGCAATGGGCACATAAGTGCCAACATAGCAAGTATTCAGCAGATACTCAGTGAGATTTCCATTATCAGATGCTATCGTCCATAGGTCAAAGCGCGCGCCTCCCGGATTGATGGCAAGAGACGATACCTGTGAGCCATTTGCTGCAACGGAATCCGAGCAATCCCATACGACGTTGGATGGGGTTTGATACTGGCGGATGAAATTGGTATAATTTGTCGTGTCCGCAAAAGCCACCAGGGTGGTTAAAAATAGCGCCGGGATTAGGCAAATGAATGTTTTCATGATTGTGGGGTTACGGGTTCAATAGCAGATTTGTCCGCCAACTTGGCAGGCAATACCGAAATAGGACCTCCTTGATAAGTCGCTACCATCAGATTACGACATTGGGTCATCAATTTTCGATTTTTTTCGGGAATTGGTTGATTGCCTTCAGCCTGGAGACGGGTGATATCAACAGTGGTGATCCAGCCTCGGTTCACAGAGTAA
>CAIYYV010000387.1 GCA_903930425.1 Akkermansiaceae bacterium
GAACCTCTCGATCCAATGGCCGAAATACCTGTGCAAATACACTCAGGTCTGGCCGGCTGCGCTCGCCGCTTACGAGCCGGTCACGGTCACGGACACCGGCAGTGGCATCGCCAACGGCCCGCAGTTTGATGCGGCCCATTTGCCGCAAGTCATTTTCCAAGACGATCCTGCGGAAACCGAAGTGAGCATGGACGTTGAGACCCAGCGCTTGCTCGTGGACTTCAGTGTTTCCAGTGATCCGACCAACCTCACCTTGCTCAAATTCATGGAAGATGGCACTCCGTGGTATGTGCCGCTCTATATCCAATCGGCGAGCCGTCTCGGCAGCCCGGCCGTGGCCGATCCCGATGGCACTGGACCACTCACGGGCACACCCGCAGTGAGCACGATCAATGACAGCAACGCCGATGGCGTGACGGACTTGGTGGCGACGGTGAACGTGGGCGATCGCATCGATCCGCCTGCGGGTTGTTCGAAGGCCGGCTACATCGCCAGCGGCGACAACTATTATCCTGCGGGTTATATCAATCCATTTGTCGAGGGTGCAGTGGCAGGGGAGAACGGCGCGATCATCCCGGTCAACACGCGCACCGGTCACGACCAACTCACGATCTGGTGGTTCAAAAAAGTGACAGCACCCAGCGCGAAGTTTGCGCCGTTTTACCTGCCGTCCAAGGTCGGTCATTACTCGGTAGTCTATCCGACGGGCAAGCCACAGATCGTGATCGCCTCGGGCATCGGCACGGGCGATCTCGAGTCGGCGCAGCAAGCCGGCAGCATCTATTATCAAAATGACGACACCCAGCCCGGCTTCAACCCGAACGAGGAGCACGCGTTGTTGCTCGGCAACCGCGCCTACTCACTGCGCGACGATTTGAATACCGCGACTACTTCAGAGCCGTTTGTGCTGCTCGCCTACACCCATCCGGACGACCAGCGACCGAGCATTGCTATCTATCAGGTTGTGCGCGAATCCTTCACTTATCCGCTCGCCTATGACGCCATCGCAGGCACCAAGGCCCAACCACCTGCGCCCTTGTTTGCGCTGCCGCTGCCGCTCGACGGCAATGGCGATGTAAGCAACTACGAAGTCACCGGCGTGGCGGATGCGGCCAGTGCATCGGATGCCCCGGCGAATTACGGCAGTTTCACCTTCAAAGATCGTCAAGGCTACACTTGGATCTACCGCGGTGCCCACGCCAAGACCAGCGCCAGTGCCACGGCGGCCATCAATGGCAGTGGTGGCGTCAGCAGTATCACGGTGTCGGTGAAAGGTGCTGGTTATGCATCAGCCCCGGTGGTCAGCGTCGCGCCGCCGACCACTGGAACGACGGCCACGGCAACGGCAACACTCGGTGGGCTCAGTGCCGCCAGTTTCACCATCACCAGCGGCACTAAGACATATACAGTGGCCCCCACCGTGGCCATCACCGGCGGAGGCGGCAGCGGAGCCACGGCCACCGCAGTGCTCAGCAATGGGCGGGTGACCGGCATCAATCTAACAGCTTCTGGCACGGGTTACACCAGCGCACCCACGATCACCTTTTCCGGTGGCACCCAATGGATGGCGGGCACGGCCCCCACGGGGCTTGGCAACACGACGGGCTTCTCGGTGACGTCGATCACGGTGACCCACGCGGGAACAGGTTATGAGAGCTCGGCACCGCCCTTGGTCCGCATCGCGCCACCCGTCAGCTTCGGGATGAAGTTTTATTATAACTCACTGGCCGGTTTTTACGATCCTCGCCTGACTTTTGCCAAGCAAGCGGCGGTGGGTACGGTGATGCCCTTCATCGCGGACACGGGCAACGGCGTGCCGGTCACCCTGCGCTACCAACCGAAGTGGCCGGATGATCCGACTCTGCCCATCACTCAACGCCAGATCGTGCCGGTGCTGGAGACCGCACAGACGCTGACCCTGGCCAAGGCCAGCGCCATCGCGGGGCAGTTGCCGCAAGTCCGGGGAGCCACAAGCGCCGAGGTGCTTTACCAGCAGTCTATCGCCAACACGGGTGCCGCCTCTAACAGTGTAACGCTGTATGACCCCACCCGCAATAAGACCGCCTTGCTCAAGGCGGACGGCCTAGATCAATTGCCACCCTCGGTGCTGACCAGCGACTACGCCGGGAAGACCTATTTCCAGAAATTGTCACCTGCGTTGCAGCAGCGGTTTTACTACGATGCGAGCATCGGCAGTGCCGGCGCCTTGGTTTTCAAGGGTGAATTTGTCGAGGCCATCGCCGGCGAGGATTTCCTCAATCTCAACGTGCTGGGCACGGCGGATCTGGCGGAATTGTTAGGTCTCTGCCCGGACGGCGACACCTTCAAGAACAAGTGGGATGCCGCCATCAACGGCCTCAGCACCCAGTTGGAAACCTTCAGCGAGAGCACGACCGTTCCCGGAGAATATGGGGTGGATTTGACGAAGGACCACCGCGCGATCGACAACGCGACGCTGGCGGACATCCACGATCAGGACACGGCGGTGGACAGCTACGCGCTGAGTGCCACTGGCAAGGGCACGGGTTATGTCACCCTGATGTTTGAAAACGGCGAGGCCTTCACCGACGCGGGCAACACCGTCGCCATGCAGATCATCAAGGTCGACCCCACTCTCTATCAGGGCGATCTCAAGGTGTTGTTGGCGAGCAACCCGCTCGACGAACAAGTCATCCTGCGCCACAGCGGCGACTATGCCGGTCACCCGGAGTTGTATGAGTTCCAATGGCGCTACGGGTTCCCAACCGATGGCACGAACCCGTCGATCGCGTCTAACAATATCAATGTGTCTTCGAGCACCAGCGCCTGGACCAAGCCCAGTGGCACGCTCGGCAGCGCCATCCTCGTTGGCGGATCGTCGACGGCCACGATCAGCAATCCAACCGTGTTGATGGGGGATACCTATTTCACCATGGCCTACCGCAAAATAGGCGATGCCACTTGGTCGGACTGGATGGAACCGAAACTCGTCGAGGGCTGGATCAAGCGGGTGCTCGCCAAGATCACGCCGTTCAACCAGCGCATGAGTGATCTCTATAACAGCGAAATCAACACCGATGTCTCAATGCTCACACAGGCCGGAAAACGCTGGGAGGGAGATGTCGCACTGAATCTCGAAAATATCAACGATGTCGGGCTGATCGAAATCTACGAAACCGTCCTCAACCGCGGCAAGAGCTTCACCATCGGCTCGGGCATCGACTTCACCTCGGCGAACAACGGCCTGATGCTCGCTGCGGGATATCTCAATGATCTCTACACAATCCTCGGCAACGAAGCCTATGCCGACGCGGCCAATCCGACGATCTCGATCGACGACCCCACGACGGTCACCGAAGTGAACACGAGCCGCTTCTCGTTTGAAGGCCAAGTGGCCAGTTCGCTCGAGGAAGAATTGGCCTTGCTCAAGGGCCGCGATGACTTCGTCAACCCCGGCGTGGCCACCGCCCCCGCCTACAACCGCCTGTGGTGGAACTACACCCGCGGCATCAATAGCGGTGAGGTGCTTTATGCCACCAATTACAACATCAAGGAACAGAACGGCAGCAGCACCGCCAACGGCGTGGTTGACGCAGCGGACGCCCAGCGCATGTTCCCGCAAGGCCACGGCGATGCCTACGGTCACTACCTGACCGCACTCATGGGCTACTACAAACTGCTCGAACATTCTAACTTCACCTGGGTGACCTCGGCGGAAGATGTGACCGTGCTCGGACAGTCGATGCAAATCGACTA
>CAIYYV010000388.1 GCA_903930425.1 Akkermansiaceae bacterium
ACACCGTTCAGCCCTTTCACTTTATCCGCCATTGGACGATGCCCCCCAGCCAGACTTACCTTTTGTGCCAGTGTCGTGGCCCCGGGATCGCGATAAACATTCACACGAGCTTTCATCGATTCGTCTGAAATGTGCCATGCGAATGCACCTTGAATAGGATGACCACTGTCTAGCATCACAAGACCGGCCTGCACTTTATCATTCGCTGTAGCACTTGAACCTAAAGACCCTTGGCCATATAGCTCGACGGTCTCTGCGCGCCAATTGCTATCGACAAAGCTTTGGCTCTCTACATCAGTTAAGTTCCCAGATGAAACCAGCCACTTACGGAAACGGCTTGATTTTTCAGTACCGTAATCGGGAGGTGACAAAGGATTGTAATCCCATGACTGCCACGCACCCACAAGATTCGGCTTCGCGGGATTCGGCGTGTTGATGTCGGAGGCTGCGCTCACCGCTTGGTCGGGCCCCAGGGATTTCTGGAGCTCTCCAACCGCCATCATCAAGGCCAAACGCGCGTTGGCTTGGGCGACCGCCATGTGATTGCTACGGGCGGATGCGCGGAGGGCAATGCTGGAGAGTGACAACAGACCGACCGCCACCACGGAAAGGAGAACCATCATCATGAGGGTGACCACCAGGGAGAACCCGTTCCGGTGAAACCTTTTTCTCAAGGCGGCAGGCGCGCCGCACTGACTCGAACAGGCGCGCGAAGCCGGGAGCGGCGCTCGTCCGCCCCGAAACCCCTCGGCGACCCCCTCCGCCTGGGAAAGGGAGAGTTTCTTCCGAAAATGGCCGTGGCCGAGCCTCGATTGACCTGAATGGGCCGCAATTTTCATGGCTGGTTCGTATTTACAACTGATTTACCGCTGATGCAAGAGGAGATAGGTCTCCGGGACATGTTCAAAGTCTGAACATCTCGATTGCTAGGAAATGGCTTTCCCGGTGAATATCGCCGGATCGTTCACCTGATGGAGCACCTATGGACGGCGGAGGGATTATAACCAAACTCATTTTTGAAGACCTTGCTGAAGTGAAATGGATCACAAAATCCGAGTTCCGAGGCCACCTCGGCCACATTTCGGTCACCGCGGAGCAAGTATTCGAAGGCATGAGCCAACCTCAGACTGTTGCGAATCTGGCACGGTGATTTGCCGAGGACTTTCAAGAATGCCAAGCGGAGGGATGGTGCGCTCATGCCGCCCGTGGCGGCCATCTCCTTGATCGTCCACGGCAAGCCGGGACTGCGTTTGATGGCATCGATAACCCGCTGGATCACCGATTCTTCTGGGGAGATAATCGATTGGCTGATTCCGGATTGCGACCACCATTCGTGATACAATGCCTGCCACATTGAGGCGGCAAGACACCGGTTTTCTAACCGCTCGGACTGCAATTGTAAATAGAGCTCCTCAAGGCGGGACGACTCCTTGGTTAACGTGGGAATTTCGAGTGTTTGGTGAAGCGGGAGATGAAGCGGTTCTTCCGTCGCAAATTCCACCCACCAGAAACACCACTTCCTGCCGTGAGTGTGGTATTCCTCAAGCGTTGGAAAATCAAATAACAACAGTGATCCCCGGCCTAACACATGCCTTTGACCTTTGGCAACCAACACCCCCTCGCCGCTGTCCGTACGCACCGCCACCACATTTTTTCCTGCCTGATGGATTTTTACATGGGAATCATGACGCGAGCGTTCCGCCATCCGCCGATAGTCCGCGCCAGCCCTGACCCGCCACATCGTCAGCAACCGCACGCCACAGGCGGTTACCGTCTCACGGGGAAACGAACATCGGCTTTCCTGTTTCGCCATGATTGAATGATTTTACAGACCTCCCGTATAAGGCTCAAGAAAAAATCCGCAAAATTCAAGCTGCCGCACGTTCGCGCAGCTGTTATTTCTGGAAAAAACACATTAAAAATGTGTTTCCACACATGGACTTGCCGGGCAGTTCTCAAATACGCTGACTTAGATCCTATGAGATACCTACCGCTGATTCCGTTCCTGAGACACCTGCTGCTAATTCAGTTCCTGTTAGGTCATGCAATCGCCGCGCCGCTTCAGCGGGTCGCTTACGATGATGCAGGGGAACCCGCTCACCAAGCGCACCTGATCGATGGAGCGGACTGGGTTTTCAAGAATGCCGGTGACGCCACGGTCGCCGCGCGGAGTTGTGTGTTCGGCCCTACCATCCGTTTGGGTTATGGTCGTTTGATAGCCGGGGCTGCCTACAAGGTGCGCCTCACGCTGTTTGCCGATGAAACCCGGACGATGCGCGTCAAGGCCGGCCAAATGGTGTTAGGAGAAGCGAAGGCGGAGTTCGGAAAAACCACCACCGTGGAGTTTGATGTCCCTGCGGCAGCGCGCCAGGGAGCGGACCTGGTTCTCACCATCGAAAAACTCAGCGGCCCGAATGCCGTGGTTTCTGAGGTGGAAATTTTATCAGATAACCCGGCGGCGCTCGCGGTGCTGCCAGACCCCTCATTCGATATCCCGCATCTCAGCCCCCGGCCGCAACAGGTCGCCGGGGTTGCCCAGACCACCCTGGATTTGGGAGGGACCTGGCATTTCTCGGAGACGATGCCGCCGGTATTTCCTCCGGTCACACCGCTCGATATCACGGTCTGGAAGAAGATTGTGGTTCCCGGCGAGTGGGCGATGCAGGGATTCGTCGTCAAACCCGGAACCCCCGCGGCCTATGTGCGCACCTTCGAAATCCCCGATGATTGGCAGGGCAAACGGGTCAAACTCAGCTGCGACGCTGTCTACAGCGATGCCATCGTCTGGGTGAACGGCAAGGAAGCGGGCAGGCACAGCGGCGGATTCACACCGTTCGAACTGGATCTCACAAAGCTCGTGAAGCCGGGCCAAGGATCTAACACCATCGCCATTTCCGTGCTCAACGAGTCCGTGGTCGACACGCTCGCCAGCGGCAGTCAATACGCGTGCCACCCACTCGGCGGCATCCCCCGTGGCATCCGTCTCATGGTTTTGCCGGAAACCCACCTCAGTTCGATCCAAATCACCACCACATTTGACTCCGCTTTCCGTGATGCCACCCTCGGACTCGCCCTCGAAGCGGTGAGCGAGGGTGCCGGAACACCTGGCAATCTAACAGTTAGCCTGTCCCTGAAGGCACCCGATGGAAAGTCGGTGGCGATTGTGCCTGAGCGGATTTCGATTCCCTCATCATCGTTGAAAGGGGGCACGAGTATTCCGGTCCCGCGGGCTGTGCAATGGGACAACGAGCATCCGATGCTTTACACGCTGACGATTCGCTTGGAATCCGCCGGCAAACTGCTTGAAACCTTGACCCGTAAAATCGGTTTCCGTCAGATCGACGTGCGGGGCAACGAGCTTCTGGTCAATGGCAAGCCGTTGAAACTCCGCGGATCCAACCACCACGAAGTCTATCCGACCACCGGGCGAAGTCTGCCCGTCGGCATCCATCGCCGCGATGTGGAATTGTTTCGGGAAGGCAATGTCAACCTGCTCCGCACCTGTCACTATCCGCCGGACGAGGCGTTGATGGAAGCTGCGGACGAACTCGGCATGTTCATCGAGTGCGAGGCGCCGTTTTGTTGGGCACCCGGTGATGGACACAAGGAGCTCGTCTGCCAGCAAACCGCGGAAATGGTGCTCGCCTATCGGAATCACCCGTCGGTCATCTGGTGGTCGCTCGCCAACGAATCACAGTGGGGCCCGAATTTCGTCGCCTCATCCAAATGGGTCCGCCAGTTAGATCCGACCCGGCCACAGATTTTCAATGATTGTGGCAGTCAAAGTGATCCCAAATTCACGCAGCTGATTAACTTTCATTATCCCGGCCACGGCGGCACTGCCGCCGCGCGCAATGGCCAGGCACAACCGGTCTATCATGGCGAGGAAATCCACCTCAATGCCTACAACCGGCTCGAACTCGCGACCGATCCCGCGCTTCGGGATCTCTGGGGGAAATACCTCCGCGAGATGTGGGATGATATCCAATCCACCAAGGGCAGCCTCGGCCAATCGATCTGGTCTGGCATCGATGACACCTTCTACATGACCGATGACCGGACCGTGGGTTATGGCACTTGGGGCCCCATCGACGGCTGGCGCCGCACCAAGCCCGAATACTGGAACATGAAGAAGGCATACTCTCCTGTTAGAATGGCGCAACCCGACCTCAAGGACCGCCTCATCACCCTCGCCGTCGAAAACCGCCAGAATTTCTCTGATTTACGCGAAATGAAAATCGCCTGGAGATGTGGAAATCAATCCGGCACCACCCGTGCCGACCTTGCACCCGGCGCAAAAGGCGTCCTGTCCATCACGCTGGCACACGCTCCAAAACCCGGTGAACGGCTCGATCTCACATTCACTGATCCGCGGGGCTTCATCGCCGACCGATTCAGCCTGCCGCTGCTCGAACCCACCAAGGCACCAGCTCCGGCGTCATCCGGCCCTGGGGGAAAATGGAATTATGACAAGCAAACGGGCGATCTAACAGAGGCCGGCAAGCTGAAATTGAGGGGTCCGCGCTTGATGGTGCTTCCCCTCAACAACACCGGAGAAACTCAGATGACCGGCAAGACCAAGGTCTGGCAACCGTTCACCGACGTGTGTTCCCACTGGACTTCCTCCATCACCTCCACCTCCCCGCTTGTCTCTGTCAAAGCCACGTGCGATGGCGCGGAGGGAAGTTATACCATGGCCTTCCACGGCAACGCGGTGGATCTGTCCTATGATTTCACCATCACCAAGCCGGTCAATCCAAGGCAGCTCGGACTGGTATTCACGCTGCCCCGGGAATGCGAAACATTTTCATGGGAGCGTCAGGGATTTTGGGATGTCTATCCCGATGACCACATCGCACGTCTGAAGGGAACCGTGAAAGCCTCCGAGGGATTCGAGGCCACTTCTGTGGGCCCGCGCACCCAAGCCACCCATCCCTGGCGCTTGGACAAACTGCCATACGGCAACAACGACTTTTGCTCGACCAAGCACAACGTCACCACCGCCACCCTCACAGATCCCGCCGGAAATGGCATTCGGATCGATGGCCAAGGCAAACAACACGTCCGCTGCTGGCGCACCGAATCCGCTGTCAACGTGCTCGTCGCCGATTTTTCCGGTGCCGGCTCCGAGCGATTCCTCCGCGGCCTCGCGTCCAAGGATGACCGCCCGCTCAAACCCGGTGACAAAATCACCGGCACTGTCCGGCTTTCCCTCGCTGCACCGATACCATGATACGATCCAAGATCCTCCGGAGCATCGCCTGTTGTATGGCAGGCATGATGGCAGCAGCCGCCATGGCGGCCGAGGAAGCCACAACAAATGTCGCGGTGGCTTATCCCGCCATGCCCATGCCCATACTCACCCCGCTGCCAGAAAAAGTGGCGGGTGTGGCCTCGCCGGTGTTAGATCTCAATGTCCATTGGCAATTCGCTGCGGATGAGAGATCGGCATTCAAACCCATTAACGTTCCCGGCGAGTGGGCGATGCAGGGATTTACCGTAAAACCCGGGGATTTCGCCATCTACAAGCGGACGATTGACGTGCCGGGCGATTGGTCTGACAAAACCATCAAACTCCGTTTCGATGCCGTGCACGCCGTGTGCAAGGTCAGCGTCAATGCCAGGGATATCGGCGGCCACGAAGGCGGCTTCGTGCCATTTGAGCTGGATGCCACCCAGGCCATCCACCCCGGTCGCAACGAAATCATCGTTAGAGTGCAATCGGAATCCGTTGCGGATTCCATTGCCTGCATCAGTCAATACGCGGCCCATCAGGTGGGCGGCATCGTACGCAAGGTTCGATTGTTCTGCGTGCCGGAATTGCATATCTCCGAACAATGGGTTGAAACCCAACTCACCGGCAGCGACGCCGTGCTGCAGGTTCACACGAAGCTTGATGGATCGTTGGGTGGCAAGGCAGCCATCACCCATCATTTGCTCGACAAGGATCACAAGATCGTGGCGACAGCCCGGTCCCCGCAACCCTTGTTGGTCCCCACCCCCCACCTCTGGACTTCTGAAACTCCGTATCTCTACACGCTGGAAACCACCATCGGCGATCCTAAAAAACCCACAGAAACCCTCCGCCAGCGTATCGGCCTGCGTGAAATCAAAGTGGCTGGCAACCAAATGTTCATCAACGGCCACCCGGTCAAGCTGTTAGGTGTTTGCCGCCATGAGGTCCACCCGTTGCTCGGCCGCAGCCTTACCCCTGCACTCTGCCGAAAAGATGCGGAACTCTACCGGTCCGCCAACATCAATCTGGTCCGGACGTCGCACTATCCGCCAAGCGAGGAGTTTCTAACAGCATGCGACGAGCTCGGCATCTTCGTCGAATGCGAGGCGGCGGTGTGCTGGATCAAACACGGCTCCAGCCCGGTCTGGAACACCTGGAACCACCTCGATCCAAAGTATTTGCCCTACTTCA
Organism: Akkermansiaceae bacterium; assembly: GCA_903930425.1. Classification (GTDB taxonomy): domain Bacteria; phylum Verrucomicrobiota; class Verrucomicrobiia; order Verrucomicrobiales; family Akkermansiaceae; genus Luteolibacter. Next base: position 6,428 of record CAIYYV010000388.1, read on the forward strand.
TGCGTGCCAATCTCGACAACGTCGCGGCTAACAGAAATCATCCAAGCGTCATCCTCTGGTCGCTCGCCAACGAGTCGCTCTGGAGCCCGTTGTTTGCCGAAGTGCTCGTGGCGGTCAAGCAAGCCGATCCCACCCGGCCTGTCACATTTCACGACCAATGCTGGGGTGGCTATAACAATGGCGGCAGCAAAGGCGATCTCGCCAACTATCATTATCCGGCGGAAAACAACCCGGATGAATGGAGCCAACTCAGCCGCCCGGTGTGGTTCGGCGAGTATGCCCACCTGCAATGCTATAACCGCCGCGAACTCGTTACGGACCCCGGCATCCGCGACGACTGGGGCCGCCCGCTCGCCCGCATGGTCGATCTGATCTGGCAGCAACCCGGGTGCCTCGGCGGCGCAATCTGGAGCGGCATCGACGACGTCTTCCATCTCCCTAACGGCGATCTCAAGGGCTACGGCCACTGGGGCCCCATCGACGGCTGGCGCCGCGAGAAACCCGAATACAACGGCGTCTATCACGCGTATTCGCCGATCAGGATCCTCAAGCGCGAGGTTGCAGCCGGCAAGCCGATTGCTCTCACCATACAGAACCGGTTTAACTTCACGGATCTAGCAGATGTCGATCTGGCATGGAAGTGCGGGCCGGAAACCGGCAAGGTGAGTGCCAAACTCGCCCCGCATGACACGGGTGAAATCATCATCTATCCCAAGTCATTGGACGAACACCGGCAGCTTATACTCACCGCCACCGACCGGCGGGGCGTGGTCGTCGCCCGCGAGGTTTTTGCAACGGGTTCGATGAAACTGGAGAAGATGGGTGGCGGGCAGGATGCCCGCACCACGGTGGCCCGGGCATCCTGTCCGGACCCTGCTTCCATCATCCCCGTGCTGCTCCCCCTCAACGGCGAGGGCGGCGCATCCGGACCCGCCGGCAGCGTGCTGGTGAACGAGATCGCACCCTTCACGCCAGTGCCCGCCGACTGGAGTCCGCAGGTCACCCCCATCAAGGGTGGTACTCTAACCGAAGGTGAAAGCGCAGACGCCAAAGCGAAGATCACCATTGCGGCCAATCCAACCGGCGGCCAAACGCTCACCTATGAACTTACCCTGAAGAAAGATATCAATCCGCGCCAATGGGGCTTGGTTTTCACTTTGCCTCGGAGTTTTGACACTCTCACATGGCAACGCAACGCTCCCTACACTTGGTATCCCGCCGATCACGTCGGCCGCCCGCAAGGTAGCACCAAGGCCAACCCCGTGGCGCGCAAGCTCGTTGAAGAACCGGGCGTCGAACCCAAGCACCCGTGGTCGCTCGATGCCAATGCCCTGGGCACCGCCGATTTCCGCTCCACCAGGGCCAACATCGAGCAGGCATCCCTGAGTGACGGAACATCTGCCTTCACCGTGCGCTCGCCTGATGCCTCGCAAGCCATCCGCGCCTGGGTCGATGGTGATTGCATCCGCCTGTTCGTTGCCGGATTCAACACCGGAGGCAGCGATGGCTTTTTCGCCCCTCATTATGCAGCCGAACGCCGCCCGTTGAAAAAGGGCGACGTCATTCGCTCTTCATTTGAGATCGGTTTCTAACATATTCCAACCCCATGACTAAACGCACCAACATCCTGCGCGCCCTGCGCCGCCAGCAGCCGGAGTCCGTCGGCTTCGATTTCGTGTTATCGCCTGCATTGTTAGACGAATTCCGCAGCCGCCACGGGCATGACAACTATCAGGACCACTATCAATTCCCACTGAGATGCATCGAGTTGGATCCGACCCGGCTGACCACTGACTACACGGTTTTCTTCGACCAGTTGCCGCCGGGCACCCGGCCGCTTGATTGGAATCCGGAATGGGGGATCATGGGTGCGCCAGGCCCCACCGCTCATTTCCAGGAAATGCTCCACCCGATGGCCAAGTTCGAATCCGCCAACCAAGTGCTTCATTATCCCTGGCCCGATTGGCTTGAGGATTATCGCTGGGAGAAGATCCCCGCCCGCATCGCTGCCCTCAAGGAGCGCGACCTCGTCGTCTGTGCGTTCATGGAAATGACGCTCTTCGAGCTCGCGTGGTATCTGCGCGGTATGGATCACTTCATGGAGGAACTCATCGGAGAGGAGGACATCGCCATCGCATTGTTAGACAAACTTACCGCTATCCGGGTCGGGATGGCCCGCCGCTATGCGGAATCCGGCGCGGATGTGTTGATGTTAGGTGATGACGTGGCTACCCAGGAGGACATGATGATCAGCCCCGCGCTGTGGCGCGCGATGCTCAAGCCACGGCTGGCCGAGGTGATCCGTGCAGCCAAGGCGGTGAACCCGGAGATCCTGATATTCTATCATGGTGATGGTAACATGGAGCGGATCGTCCCGGAGTTGATCGAGATCGGGGTCGAAATCCTCAACCCAGTCCAACCCGAATGCATGGACCCGGTGCGCATGAAGGAATTGTTCGGCGACAAACTTGCCTTTTGGGGCTGTATCGGCACCCAGACCACTATGCCATTCGGTACTCCCGCCGAAGTCCAGCAAAACGTTAGAAATTTGATTGCCACGGTCGGTAAGGGTGGCGGGTTGCTATTGGCCCCCACTCACACGCTCGAACCGGATGTTCCGTGGGCCAATGTGGAAGCCTTTCTGGCGTCAGTAAAACCACACTGACTCCATTTTCTGGTTACTTGTCGGGATTGGTGGCGGTTGTGTTTCGTTTTCATGCGGGTTGGTTTGATCGACGCGTCATGACGCAGGTAGCGTTGCCGCCACTCGGGGGACTTCTCACCTAACGGTTTCTCGGCCGTTATCAATTCCATGAGGGCCTTGGCCGGATAGATCACGGCATTGCAGTTAGCCATTCCATAACCGCGGTAGAAGCTTTCGCAGGAATAGCCATCAATGTTGCTGGTGTCGGCGCGTGGCGTGAGGCGCAGT
>CAIYYV010000389.1 GCA_903930425.1 Akkermansiaceae bacterium
GCCGCGAAGCAGCGCGTGTTCAAGCCGCTTTTCCACCGGCTCATCGCGCCAGGACAGGTCTTCTTCGATCTTCTTGCCACCGACGTTTTTATAACTCTCCGCAAGTTCGAGAAGCCGCTCGGTGGAATCCTGGCGGCGGTTCAAGAGCACGTCCTCAACGCATTCCAACAGGTCTTTCGGAATCTCGTCGTAAAGCTCAAGCATGCCGGCGTTGACAATTCCCATGTCCATCCCCGCCAGACCGGCGTGATAAAGGAATGCGGAGTGCATCGCCTCGCGAACCTTGTTGTTGCCGCGGAAAGAGAAGGAAATGTTCGACACGCCGCCGGAAACCTTGGCACCGGTCAGGTTTTCCTTGATCCAGCGGGTCGCGTTGATGAAGTCGAGCGCGTAGTTGTTATGCTCCTCGATGCCGGTGGCCACGGTCAGGATGTTGGGGTCGAAGATGATGTCATCGGGATTGAATCCCACTTCATCCACGAGAATCCGATAGGCGCGCTCGCAAATGCGGATCTTCTCTTCATAGGTGGCCGCCTGGCCCTTCTCGTCGAAGGCCATGACGACCACCGCCGCGCCGTAGCGCATGATGTGGCGGGCCCGCTCCTTGAAAATCGATTCGCCTTCCTTGAGCGAGATTGAGTTCACGATGCCCTTGCCTTGGAGGCACTTCAGTCCTGCTTCGAGAATCTCCCATTTCGACGAGTCCAGCATGATCGGGACGCTCGCGACGTCCGGTTCGCCTTGGAGCAGTTGCAGGTAGCGGGTCATCATCGCCTTGCCGTCGATGAGTCCGTCGTCAAAGCAGATGTCGATCACGTTCGCGCCGTTGGCGACCTGTTGGCGGGCCACTTCCACGGCCGCTTCCAGGTTTCCGGCGCGCACGAGCTTTGCAAATTGTGGAGAGCCGGCGACATTCGTGCGCTCGCCGATCATGAGGAAGCGTTTGTCGGGCGTGTGGTTGTAGGCCTCGGTGCCCGAGAGCCGGAGGGCGTGGGGGAGGGTGGGCCTTGTGAGGGGATCTTTCATTGCTTCGCTTCTGAAATGTGTGGAAATGATTCTTTGTGATTCTTGCCGATTCTTGCGGGCACATTATCCGATCCGCGGCAGCACGCGCGGCGGGTGGCGGGTCACGGCTTTTGCGATGGCGGCGATGTGCTCGGGTGTGTTGCCGCAACAACCACCTGCTAGATTCAGCAAACCCGCCGCCGCGAATTCTCCCATGAACTCCGCCATCTGCTCAGGATCCAGATCAAAACCCGTCGGCGAAAGCGGGTTGGGAAGCCCGGCATTCGGATAACAGGCCACATGAGTGGTGGCACAGGCGGATAGATCCTCAAGATGAGGACGCATCAAATCAGGCCCTAACGAACAATTCAAGCCGACCGCAAGCGGCCGCGTGTGCGCAAACGCATTCCAAAACGCCTCCACCTTCTGCGCGGAAATCATCGTCTCACCACCGCGACCCACGGCCGCGGAAAGAATGATCGGCAACCGCAGGCCGTCCTCCTCAAAAACCTCCTGAACGGCCACCGCCGCCGCTTTCGCATTCAACGAATCAAAAATCGTTTCGATCATCAGGATGTCACAACCGCCGTCCATGAGCGCGCGTATCTGGTGCCGATAGGCTGATAGAACCTGATCGAATGTCACCACCCGGAAACCCGGGTCGTTTGCATCCGGCGAGTGACTCAGCGACACCGTGAGCGGGCCGATCGCTCCCGCCACATAGCGCTGGCGTCCGGTATCCGACCCGATGGCATCGGCCCATTTCCGGCACTGCCTAACAGACTCAACATTCATCTCCCACGTGAGATCGTTGAGATGCCGGTCGGTGATGATGTTTTGATAGAAATCCGGATCCTTGCGCCCGCCGTGTTCGCGCGGATCCATCACAAAAAATTCGCTCTGTGCGATGGAGGTCGCGGAAAACGTGTTCGTTTCACAGACGTCGGCCCCCGCCTCGTAAAATCGCTTGTGGAGATCTCCGATCACTTCGGGGCAGGTCAGACTCAGAATGTCGCCGTTGTTGAGCAGATCCTTCTCATTTTGGAGGAAGCGCTTGCCGCGCGCGTCGTCCTCCTGCAGACCGTAAGCCCGCAGGTTCGTCCCCATCGCCCCGTCTAACACAAAGATGCGCTCGGCCAGCTCGGCCTGGAGTCCAACGCTGCCATCTCGCAGTTTCATGCCCGCAGCCTACTCGCTTCCCCAGTGGAATCAAGCGATAAATCGTCGCATCCTGATATGACGATGGGTTTAAACGATCTCGCAGCCTGCCACGCATGCGGCGCGCGGCCCGGCTGTTACGACAAGCTCGCCCGCAAGCACTCGGTGACCTGTTTCGGATTCGGCTTGGGATCGGCCACTTTCATCACCTGACCGGTGAGAAAGTTGAGGAGCTTGTCGTTGCCCGCTTTGACGGCGGCCGCTTCGGCCGGATGACTGGCAATCACCTGCGCCACCAGGGCTTCGAGCGCGCCTGCGGCAGCGGGTTTGAAGCCGAGTGTGTCGGCGATGGATGCGGGATCGCGATCGGGCGACTGATAGAGCACGGCGAAAACGTCCTTCGCCTGGTTGGCGGCGAGGGTGCCGTTTTCGACCAAGCGCAGGAGCGCGCGCAGCTTATCCGGGGTGACCGGGCAGGCGTCTATTTCGGTGCCCTGGTCATTGAGTGTGCCTAACAAGTTATTGATGATGAAGTTGGCGACCTTCTTGCCGGGGATGGACGGATCAAGAGCGGCCTCGAAATAGGCGGCAAGGTGGCGGTCTGAAGAAAGCACGGAGGCGTCATAACCGGTGACACCGAAATCCTTCTCGAAGCGGGCGGCGAGTTCGTGCGGAAGCTCGGGCACAAGCGGGCGGACTTTTTCTAACAGAGGAGCGGTGCGGATAGGCAGCAGGTCCGGGCACGTGAAGTATCGGTAATCGTGCGCATCCTCCTTCGTCCGCATGAGCTGGGTCTCCCCACGGTCGTCGTCCCAACGTCGGGTCGATTGGATTTGCGGGATGCCGCGGTCGAGGTCGTCGGCTTGGCGCTGGATTTCAAAATGGATGGCGCGGCGGATGGCGGAGATCGAGTTCAGGTTTTTCAATTCCACTTTTGAGCCTAACGGATCGGTCGGCAATTTGCGCAGTGAGATATTGACGTCGCATCGGAGTTGGCCTTTTTCCATGTCGGCATCGGAGACGCCGCCTTGTTGGAGGATCATTTGCAGCGAGCGCAGGTAGGCGAAGGCCTCCTCGCCGGACTCGAGGTCGGGCTCGGTGACGATTTCCATGAGTGGGGTGCCGGCGCGGTTGAAATCGATGAGCGACGAGTTGCCGAGATGGGTGGATTTGGCCACGTCCTCCTCCAAATGGATGCGGTTGAGACGGACGGTTTTGTTAGGATGGGCGATGTTTTTCCGCGAGTCCGTGGGATAACAATGATCGTAAAGCGGAACCCCTCCACCGATGCAGAGCGGTTGGTCCATCTGCGTCGTCTGATAGTTCTTCGGCATGTCCGGATAAAAATAATTTTTCCGGTCCCACTTTGAAATTTCAGGCGACGAGCAATTGACCATCAGGCCGGTGAGCAGGGTTTTTTCGATGGCTTCCTGATTGAGCACCGGGAGCGCGCCCGGGAGGCCGAGGCAGACCGGGCAGGTGTGGGTGTTAGGGATGTCACCAAACGACGTGCGGCACGAGCAGAACATCTTGGTGACCGTCTTGACCTGGCAGTGGACTTCGAGACCGATGGTGACGAGATAAGGCATGAGCGGTTTCAGTGCTGGAAATTCTTGAGGAAGTCCTGGACCTTGGGATCATTGAGCGCCTTGGTGAGGAGAGGTGAGCGCAACAAGGTGGCGAAGCGTCCTTCGCGGGCGAGGTTTTCAAGCTCGGGGTCGTTCACAATGATGGCGCGTGGGATCGGCTTGCCGGTGATCGGGTCGATCGCGGGTTTCCGCGCGGGCCTCGATTGTTCGGTGATGATTTTGGCAAGCGTGAGACGCGACGGATCCGCCAGTGGGTCAAAACGCTTGAGCCAACCTTGCGGAATGGATTTTTCCAGCGACGATTTGAGGTTTTGCAGGAGATCGACCGATGGGGATGGCTGCGATGTCCCCGCGCTTTGCCGTATTTCAAAGACAGACCCGGCGTGATAAATGAGAATGGCAAGAAGGGTGCCAATCAGACAGGTCGGAACGAGCGTGAACAAACCCGCCCCCAGCAAACGCGCAAAGGTAAGGGGCGGACGGGCGTCCCCGGAATGGCCAAAGGGACTGGCGAGAAAATTCACAAAAATGCGGCCGATGAGAAAGGTGAACAAAAAAGCCGCAATGGGAAGCACGGTGGCCAGCCATTGGAAGTGCGCGCCAAAACAGGCCTTCACCAAATCCGGACCCATCTGCCAAAGTTGTAAACCCACCCAGGCGCTGCCCCCAAGCACGAGACAACCTAACAGGATTTTAAGGACGCCCCTGAGCAACACGAATGCCGCGCAGACCCCGAAAAGGACCAGTGCGACGGTGGTGAGGCTGATGGACATGGTCTGTTAGTTGCGGTGAGGTGAAGGGGGCATGGTCCCTTCGGGAATCACGCCAAGAGTGTCATCGGATTGCCGTTTGGCGTCAACCGCATGTATTCGAATCGGCGAATCCACCGCATGCCCGCGGCCATCACCCGCTGACACGGACGGATGGACCGGTCGTGGCGGGAGAGGAACCGGCATCGCCGGCGGTGGCGCGACGGGAGGCAAAGCGATGAGACAGGAAATCGCCCAGGCCCAGGTGAGGGCCGCGAGCACAGGCAGCCCCGGCAACCAAAGTCCAGCGAATCCCACGCTGAGAAATTGGGCGGTGAGACCACCCCAAAGGATGGCAAGAAACCCGAGGACGCGCGGGAAGTCGGGCAAGCCGGAAATAGCTGTTAGAGCGAGCACGGCGAGCGCGAGCAGAAGGAGTTCCGCTGCGGATTGGAGCCGCGGATAGTCGCGGGCCGGAGTGAGACCGGTGTCGGAGGCGAGCGCGGCAATCAGGGTGGGGAGTTTTTTTGAGAAGGCGCGGGTGGACGGATCGGCAGCACTTCGATCGTCGCGAAGCACGACGGGTGAGAGCCATTGCTTTGGAAAAAGATCGTCGCCACCATCGATCAATGCGGCGGCGGGAATGGCCGCGGATGAAGCCACCGGTTTCAGCGAAAGAATCAGGCGGCCATAGCAATCGATAGGCACAATGGGCCCGTTAGAACCGAGCTTGAGGTATTCTCCCAAACGGATTTCCATGCCGGTAACGGGCAGGTCGAGTCGTTGGAGGACGACGAGCAGCGGAAAAGCAAAGACGACCCGATCTTCCCAACGGGCGAGTAGTGGAACGGCTTGCGTGCCCGATTCGGAATCGAGCGATTGGAAGCCGGCCATCGCGTTATCCTTGCCAAGAATCACGCCGGGCAGCGGGATGTGATTCACCATGGGCAGCTGCGAGCGCTTGCCACCGATCGTTTCTAACGGAACAGACGCCCTGCGAAATGCAGGAGGCATCGGCTCGGAAACAGCCCCGCGCGAAAGCGGTGCTGCCATCACCAAAGAGTCAAACCGGTCAAGCACCCTGTCCAAGGCGAGCAAGCCGACTGGATCCGGATTGTCCCATGCCAGCACGGTCGCAGTGGCGGATTTTTTCGCGCCGAGTCGCTGGAAGTTCGTGAGAATGACGGCAAGGTCGATAGGCGAGGGTGGAGAGCTTTGAAAAACCCCGTCAGGATCATCGCCGAGCGAGACAACCATCGGTGCCAGGCGGTTTTGCGTGTGGATTTTCGAGGTGAACGCACCGAGGTGCCACGGGTGGCTTTGACTGCCGTCTCCTGTTAGAAAAAAGGGCGGATTCGCAAATCCGCGGGCCACGGCGGTGAAGGCCAGCCGATCGAAAGAAGTTCCGGGCAAGGCGATCCAACAGACGAAGCTGGCGGCCGCCGCGCCAGCCAGCACCCATAATCGACGATGGAAGGCAAATTGCACGGGAGAAAATCAAAGGAGAGCCGCGAGCACGGGCGCGAGCGGGGGTTCGAGAGGTGATCCGGCCGTGACTTCACCTAACAGGCGGGCGGCGGTGGCGATGTGCGGCCGATACCACTCGTCGCCACGGTTTGTGAGAATATTGCCGTAAGCGCCCAGTGCCTGCATCAGTCGCTGGGAGGCACATTGATGAAACAGGGTGGGCTCGGGTCGCTCGTCGGCAATTTCCTCCCACAGCGCGAGCAGGGCTTCCCGCTCGTCTGGGCTGTGATCCATGTAGGGATCGAAAATGAGCGAGGCGAGATCGTATTCCTGCCTGCCGCGGCGCAGACCTTGAAAGTCGATCAACCACACTTGGCCGTCTCTAACGAGAAGGTTCTGGGATTGGAAATCGCGGTGCACCAAGTGGCGGGCGACGGTGCCAAGGCGCTCCGCGAGATCGGTGAACACCGGATTGGCCCGCAGTGCGGCGGCATCCCATCCGAGGTGGCCTTCCACCAGATGCTCGAAAAAATACTGTTGCTCCCAGCGATAGAGTGCCGCGTCAAAGGGAGGCATCAGATGGAAATCCTTGGCCGGCTTTGCGTAAAACAAACGGTCGATCTGCTCGAAGGCCGATCGATAAAGCGGCAGACGCTCCGCGAAGGGCCGGTCTTTCAGTGACAGCAACGAGGTGTCTCCCAAATCCTCCACCAGGGCGACCCGATAACGTGCCCTTTCGTGAATGATGGTAGGCACCCGCAATTTCGCCTGTTTGAGAAAATGCCCGATCGGAATAAATTGCGAGTTGTCTTCTCTTTCTTCGGTCCAATGAATGCCGATGAATGGTTCATGAATCGGGGATTTGACCCGGATGATGGTGCGCCCTGACGCCCCTCGGTTGATGGGCTCCAGGGTGATCGGGACCGTGGGGTCCACCCCGAGAAATTGTCGGGCGGTCGAGAGGATCGCTTCGGTTGGCATGGTCGGGGGAAACTACGGTGGAAAATACCCTCCCTGCCAAGGGAAATCCGGTGGTTTCATTCGTGGTGATAGAACCAGAGCAAGACCATCAGGCCGACCCCGACGCCCCAGAGGAGCCAGGCATTGCTGAACAAATAAGGATATACCACCATGGCCACCCCGATGGCACGGGGCTGCCAAAGATCCAAGCGCTTGCCATAAGAAAACGCCCCCCAACCCACGGTTCCAAAGATGAGCCCCGCAAGAATGTTGTATGGATTGAAGTTGAAAAATCCCGCCGGGTCCGGTGCCGCCCCACCAAAAATCTTCTCCGTGTCCAGCGGCCCCGCGTCGGCGAGAGCTCCCGAAAACAGGTGATAGAAATGAGGAATGATGTGCATTTTGTGGGGCTTCCTTATCCCGGAGTCGCCACGATGTTGAGGAGTTTCCCCGGAATGAAAACGATCTTGCGGATCTCCTTGCCGTCCGTGTACTCCCTGACCTTGCTGTTAGAAAAGGCGACCGCTTTGACGGCTTCCTCGTCGGCGTTCTTCGCCATCATGACGCGGTTGCGGAGTTTGCCATTGACCTGGATGATCCACTCCACCTCATCGCGGATGAGGGCCGTGGGATCATGGACGGGCCAGCAGGATTCGGATAGATAGACGAGAGGTCCGCCCGTGCCCCACTGGCCAAAAAGGCGCTCGTGAATCTCCTCGGTGAGGTGCGGCGCGAAGGGATTGAGCACGGTGAGGAGTTGCCGAAACTCCCGCAACGGCACCACCTCCGCCTGGGTGAACGCGTTGGTGCAAATCATCATCTGGGAAATGGCGGTGTTGAAACTCAGTTTTTCGATGTCTTCTCCCACTTTTTTGAGTGTCTCATGCACCACGCGCAATAGCCCTTTGTCCGTGCAGTCGACGTCTTGAAGCTTCGGGGAAATCCGGCACTCACCGTCGGCGTCTTCGAAGGCGACCCGCCAGACGCGGGCGAGGAAACGCGAGACGCCTTCGACACCCTTCATTTGCCAGGGTTTCACTTGTTCTAACGGACCCATGAACATCTCGTAGAGCCGCAGCGCGTCCGCGCCGTATTCCTTGATCACATCGTCCGGGTTCACCACGTTGCCGCGTGACTTGGACATTTTTTGTCCGTCCTCTCCGAGAATGAGTCCTTGATTGATGAGTTTCTGGAAGGGTTCGGGGGTGGTGACGTGGCCGAGGTCATGCAAGACCTTGTGCCAGAAGCGGGCGTAGAGCAGGTGGAGCACGGCGTGTTCCGTGCCGCCCACATAAAGATCCACCATGCCGGGCTTGGCGCTTGTCCAATACGCCTCGGCTTCCTGAGAGATCAAACGATCCGTGTTGCGCGGATCACAATAGCGGAGGTAATACCAACAGGAACCGGCCCATTGGGGCATCGTGTTCGTTTCCCGCACCGATCCATCGGGCAGGTGACTCCATGCCACTGCCTTGCTGAGAATCGGCTCCGGGGTGCCGCTCGGTTTGTAATCATCTAACGGAGGCGCAAGCAGTGGCAACTCGGATGCGTCAATCGCCGAATGGTTCCCGTCCTTCCATACAATCGGAAAGGGCTCGCCCCAGTAACGCTGCCGCGAAAACAACCAGTCGCGCAGCTTGTATTGAATGCGGCGCTTGCCAATGCCTTGAGACTCCAGCCATTCGATCATGTGCTCCTTCGCATCCACCGTGGCCAATCCATCCAGAAAACCCGAGTTGACCGCGATGCCAGGTTCACAAAACGCCTCAAGGAGCGTGGGCGTCCCGCCCACGACCTCTACCATCTTCCCGCCCACGACCTCTTCCATCGTCCCGCCCACGACCTCTACCATCGTCCCACCCACGACCTCTACCATCTTCCCGCCCATGGGATTCACATAAATGGTGAAGCTTCCACCACGCAGTTGAGCCCGTGCCGGATTCCTGGCGATGTAGTTCTGGAGGTTCGTCCGGTGTGCCCCATCCCTGACGATGCGGTCCCAGTATTCCCTCTGCCAAAGAATGCCATCCCTTCCCAAAGCATGATTGATTATTTTTGCGGAAAAACTCTTCCACGACTGGATCACGTCTTCGAGGGATCGTCCCGGGGCCAGCCTGAAAAGCGCATGCACATGATTCGGCATCACGACGAATGCATCCATGAGATAGCGGTCTCCATCAAAATGCATGAGAGCCTCCGCGACGATCTTCGACACGCGGGGATCCTTCAACACACACTCGCCACTTCCTGCGTCCAGCCAGCGGTCAATGGTTTTGGAAAACTTCCCGTGATATTCTTGCTCGGTGGTCTCACTCCACGGTTCGGGGTTTTGAACGATCCATGCATCACGCTCCACGGTCCAATCTTTGAGCTTAGCGGCGGGCAGGCTGTCAGCGAGACGCCAGGTCACAAAGTAGAGTTTGGAATCCTGCTGCCAGTGGGGCAGCTTGTTGGGTTGGTGTTTGTGGATAGGGTGTTCGGGATTCAAATACGGGGAGGTCGTGGGCGGGACGACCACGTTCCTTGTCGAATACGGGGAGGCCGTGGGCGGGACGCCCACACAAATTTGAGGCCAAACTTCAGCCGTGGGCGGGACGCCCACGCTCCTTGTGACCACTTCGACGATTGGCAAGTTGAATCGGGTAGCGAACTCGAAGTCCCTATCGTCATGACCGGGCACGGCCATGATCGCGCCAGTGCCGTAGCCCATCATCACATAATCGGCGATCCACACGGGGATGCCTTCGTGGTTGACCGGATTGACCGCAAACGCTCCGGTGAACACGCCGGACTTGTCCTTGTTGAGATCGCCACGATCCATGTCGGACTTTGAGGTGCACGCTTTCTGATAGGCCTCAACCGCGACCCGTTGCTCCGCGGTTGTGATTTCGGACACATACGGATGCTCCGGCGCGAGCACCATATACGTCGCCCCAAACAAAGTGTCCGGCCGCGTCGTGAATACCTCAACCGAATGATCGGAACCTGAAATTTTAAAATCCACCGACGCGCCGTCCGAACGCCCGATCCAATTTTTTTGCAACAATTTGATACCCTCCGGCCAATCGAGTGTGTCGAGTTCGTCGATCAGGCGCTGGGCATAGCGGGTGATGCGCAGCATCCATTGGCGCAGCGGGCGGCGTTCGACCGTGTGGCCCTTGCCTTTCCATTCCTCGACTTCTTCATTGGCGAGCACGGTGCCGAGGTCGGGGGACCACCAGACCGGGGTGTTTGCCACATAGGCGAGGCGGACATCGTCAATTTGTTGACGGGTCCACCCTTGGGCTTCGAGTTCACTCACCGGCCTGGCTTTGCCCGATTTCTCACAGAAATACGACTGATAGAGTTGGAGAAAGATCCACTGGGTCCAGCGGACGTAGTCGGGATCGGTGGTGGCGATTTCCCGATCCCAATCGTAGGCAAAACCTAACGACTTCAATTGGCGACGAAAGGTTTCAATGTTGGCGGCAGTGGTGAGCGCCGGGTGCTGGCCCGTCTTGATGGCGTATTGTTCGGCGGGCAAGCCGAACGAATCATAACCCATGGGATGCAGGACGTTGTGCCCGGTCATGCGCTTGTAACGACCCACGATGTCCGTCGCGGTGTAGCCTTCCGGATGGCCCACGTGCAGGCCGGCACCACTCGGATAGGGAAACATGTCGAGCACATAGAATTTCGGTTTGCGGGGATCGAATCCCTCATCGCCCGGACCGGGAGTGCGAAAAGTTTTTTCGGTTTCCCATCGGAGTTGCCATTTGGGCTCGAAGTCACGGAAGGGAAATGGCTTGCGGGTGTCTGACATGATCGTGAAAGGATTCGGACTGTGGTGTTGCCCGCTCGGTTTGAAAAGCAAAACCCCGCCGCTCGCTCGCCCCTGCTGCGAAAGCATTCAACCTAAAAAGAGAATTGGAACCACGGATGAACGCGGATAGACACGGATTATCAAGAGATTACATAGATGGGACAGCCCACCTAGCAGATGAATAGAGAAATAGTCACAAATGGTTTATTATCAGTGTGCATCAGTGTGCATCAGTGGTTCTATTTTCCTATGTAGGTTCAAAAAACTTCGCCAAGGATGGATGATCCGTTTACCCCTCCGCCATGTCCGTTCCGCCGCGATTGATTCTCGCCACCCGCAACCCTCATAAATCTGCGGAAATTCGCGCCCTCCTCGGTGACCGCTTCTCCGTGCTCGATGTGTCGGATTGTCCCGAATGCCCGCACATCGAGGAAACCGGCACTACGTTTCTCGAAAATGCCCGTCTCAAAGCCCTCGGTATCAGCCGACAACTCGACGGTTGGGTGCTCTCCGATGATTCGGGATTGGAGGTGGATGCCCTCCACGGTGCCCCAGGCGTCCACTCATCGAGCTTCGGTGGACAAGAAGGCAATCATGCCCTCAACAATGCCGCGCTTCTCACCGCGATGAAGGGTCAAGCCAACCGCTGCGCCCGCTTCCGATGCACCCTGGTGCTCGCCCGAAACGGACTGGAACAGGCGCACTTCTCGGCCACCGTCGAGGGACAAATCCTCGATTCCCCACGCGGCGATCACGGCTTTGGCTATGACCCGCTCTTCCAGCCGGACGGCCATGACTCATCGTTTGCCGAACTCGGCGAAGCAATCAAAAATACCCTCAGCCACCGCTCCCGCGCCCTCTCTCAAGCGATCAGCTTTCTCTATCAGTCACTCGCCGTATCATCGGAATCGCCTCCGTCATCGTCCCCTCCCAGTCCGCCATGGCAAAATCCAACCCGGCCGTCACCCGGTTCGGCACCACCCATGCCTGCATCCCCGCCGCCTTCGCTGCTGTGAGACCATTCAACGAATCCTCAATCACCAAACAATCACCCGCCGCAACCGCCAAGCGCCTCGCCGCCTCTAAAAATAAATCCGGTGCCGGCTTGATGCGCGGCGCGTCACCCCGGCAAACCACCGCTTGAAAATACCCGGCGAGCCCGAGTCGTTCTAACCAACCATCCACCCATCGATGGGACGAACTGGAAACCACCGCGCATGGCATGCCGATCGACCCCAATTGGTCTAACATGTCAATCACGCCGGGCATCGCCCTCTCGTGCGCAAGATCCCGCACGATCTCGCCCTGACGCACGGCATCCAAGCCCTGCCAGTCAAAATCCAATCCGGTGAGTTCCTCGAGATGGGTCTTGGGCGACCAAGTCGCAAAATCCGAACCCACACAACGCGTGTAAAACGCGAGTGGCAAGCACTGGCCGTGTGCTTCAAAAACCCTCTCCCACGACTGATAGATCGCCCATTCGGTGTCCACCAACACGCCATCAAAATCAAACAACACCGCGCCAAACGCCATGACCATCCAATGCCCTGTATGCCCCGCCAGAACAAGCCCGATATCACGCATTTCAAGACTCGCAAGCCCCGCCGCCTCAAATCAGCGCCCCATCAACGTCTGAAAAAGCGCGTTTTGCCGATTGCCCAATGCCTCAATGGATGCCAAATTGCCGCCATGAAATTGCGTCTGACATGCCTGTTAGGAGGTTTTGCCCTGCTCCCCCTGCCGCTCGCCATGGCAACCGAGCCTTCCCCACCCGCAGAAAACATTGAAAGAAATAAGGGAGTCCCCGCCGACCTCCGCGATGACCCGCATGTCCGCGAAGAACTCGGCGTGAACGAATTCACCGCCCCCCCCATTGCCAAATTGTTCAACACCCTGCAGTTCCTCATGCCGCTCCCCGTCGTTGAGACCGAACGCAAAATGCCCGCCCGCATGCCGATGGACCGCGCCGACCTCGCCATCGAGTTGGGCTTCCTCATTGCCGACGGCTTCCTTGTCGTCCAGGCCGAGCAATTGGAAAAAGTCGAAACGCTCGCCAAGGACCTCACCCGCTACGGCAAGGCCTTGGGTGCCGGTGATCGCGTCAATCGCCACGCCGCCAGTTTGTTAGACAGCGCGAAACAAAAAAATGTCGAGCAATTGAAAACGGAATTGTCCGCGACGCAGCGGGATGTGGAGGATGAACTGCTCACCCTTCGGGATGCGGACTTGGCGCATTTGATTTCACTCGGTGGGTGGATCCGCGCGCTCGAAGTTTCCACTGTGGCCGTCGACAAACAGTTTTCCGAAGAGCGCGCCCGCAAGGTGATGCGTGAGGATATTGCCGACTATTACACCGACTCGGTGGCCGGACTCGAACCACGCATCTCCGAACGCCCGAACTACCTCGCCATGCGCAACCTCCTCGCAGGCCTGCGCACCGAAATGGTCCTCAAGGACGGCGAACAACCGACCGCGGAAATGATGAAAGAAATCCGCAAGCAAGCGGCCAAATTGGTGAGTCTCGCGCTCCAACGAAAACAATGAGGGCCGTCGGCGAGGTCCGCCCATCCGCCTCCCGATGCATCGTCGCTCCTCCCGCACTCCTTGTTTGCTTGATGCCCGCTCCATCCCACCGCTTGGGCTAAGACGTCGGTCAGGACGTTGACACCGCATCGTGGTCGCGTATAACTGTCTGCATGCTTGATTGTCGGCCGGCCCTGACTCTCGCGGCAGCCTTGCTGTCGGTCGGTTGTGCCGATATGCGGCCGGAAAACGCCTGGCGCGGCGCGGTCGATCACCAAGCGGGACAACTCGGTTATCGCAATTGGATCGTCATCGCCGAGGCTTCGTTCCCAGCGCAATCCCGCCCCGGCGTTCGTCAGGTCGTGGCTCCGGTCGAGATCCCCGAAGCGCTCGATTACGTGCTTCACGCTCTCGAAAAAACCGAAGACCTCCGGCCCCGCATCTTTGTGACGCGCGAGTGCCGCTCGGTCGAAAATGATTTCGCCCCAGGGATCGATGAGTTCCGTAAACGCGCCCAAGATTCCATTCACGGCCATGAAACGACCGAGCTGGACCAGCAATCATTGCTCACCTTGTTGGAGGATGCCAACCGCAGCTACGACGTTTTGGTCATTCGCACCCGAACTGCTTTGCCCTACTCGTCCGTTTTTTTGGAACTCCAACCCGGCTATTGGGATGCGGCTTCCGAATCCCGCTTGCGCGAACGCATCGAACGCGAACGTCGGCAAAAACTTGCGCGACCCTTCCCTTAAGACTCATGCTCCACTCGTGAGCCGCAAAGACCAAGACCTCCGCCATGAACGTGAAGCCGCCTGGATCGGCGATGCCGTGCTCGCCTTGTTCGCCAGACAATTCGTGCTGCGCGAACGCAATGCGATGGATGGCGAGTGGTTCACCCGCCTGACTTCTAACGACTTTCTCAGCGCCTTTGGCAACCCGACCCGCGTCGAAGCGTCCATCGGAACTATCTATCAAAACCAGGGACTGGACGCCGCGTTCGAGTGGATGGACTCCCATCTCATCCCGCTCTTCCGAAAACAGATCGCCTCCAAACGCTGACCCTCCCGGCTCACTTGATTGTTAGAGGCGGCGGGCAGGAGGCCCGCGCCACCGTGGCCCGGGCATCCTGCCCGGAAGCCCCATCCAAAAGTGATTCCCGATTCCACACCTAGTGTGGCCCGTTCTACAGAAAACACTTTAAGCGGTTTGATTTCCGATTGATGATTGTTGATTTTTGAATGCTGATTGGATCTTGAGTGGATGTTGAGATGGCGTTCCGTCACTTCAACAATCAAAAATCAA
>CAIYYV010000390.1 GCA_903930425.1 Akkermansiaceae bacterium
GCGGGTGCTGGCACCGGCAATATCGTCGTGGATGACCTCATCAGCTTCACTAGCTCGAACAGTCTGACGCTCAATGCTGGCAATAATATCACCCTCAACTTCGCCGTAGCCAACGCCGGAACGGGCGACTTGAATCTAACTGCGGGGAACGACATGGTTCTTAATGCCGGCCTCGCCACTCTCGGCGCAGTAACCCTCAATCACGGTGGCACGTTGACCCGGTCGGCGGGCACTATTACCGCAACCACGCTGAATCTAGTAGGGACTGGGGTGGTGACATCTGGGATCGGAGCAGATGTTCTGACCACCAACGTGGCGAATATCGTCCTAAACAAAGCGGGGGGTAATGTTTTCATCCATGAGACTGACGGGGTCGATATTAGCGGCATGACTGCTGGTGGTTTGACTCTCACTACTGCCGGTAACATCACCCAAGCCGGAGCGTTAATTGTGGCTGGTACCACGGTGCTTGCTGCAGGTGCCGGGAATGACATTACGCTGGCCAACCCAGGCAACGACTTCGGCACCGTCAGCATTCTCTCGGGGAAGAACGTTACTCTGGTAGATGCCAATGCCTTGGTGCTCGGCAATGCGGTTGCTGCTAATTTTACGGCCCAATCCGCTGCGGCAGCGGCCACAGGTGATCTCACCTTTGCATCAGGGACCAAGCTGCAGGCGGACAGCATCACCCTGCGGGCGGGTGTCGGCGCGGGTGGCACCACTGCTGCGGTCGATTTGATCACCAATACCCCGACGTTCCGAAACACGGATGACACGGCGGCTCCCAACAGCTTCACCCAGCGGCAGGATGCGGCGATTAACGACGCAGTCATCGCTGCTGTCGCACAGTTCGGTGGGTCTGTCCCAGACATCTATGGGCTCCAGTCGGACGGGGCATCCTTTAGTGTGGCCACCGGGCCCAAACTAAATGGTAGCGCCTTGACCTTGAGCGCGGCCACCACGCTCACGCTCGGGGATGATCTTATCCTCGCGTTGCTCACCGCCACCGCTGGGGGCCGAATCGAGTTGGGGGGGAATGACATCACGGCCGCAAGCGATGTCAGCCTGTCCGGGGGAGAGGTGACCAGCCTAGTCGCCAGCACGGTGAATGCGGGTGCCGGAACCATTCGGCTGGATGGCAACGGCGGTGCGATCACCTTAGCTGGCGCGTTGACTACGACCAGTGACTCAGCGCTGGCGGTGCGGATACTCAACTCAACGACGGTGGCGCTGGGCGACATCACGACGGGTGCCGACGGCACGGTGGTGTTGGGTGGAGCGGGTTTGGACAGCCTGAGCGGCGCGGTGACGCAGACCGGAATCATCACTGCCGGCACGCTCGTCGGCAACGCGGGCAGCACCGTGACGCTGGGTGGCGACAACACGATCGTGAATCTGGGAGCTTTCGCAACCAGCGGGGCGTTAACGCTTAATGATGCGACGGGTGGCCTCAATGTGACCGGTGCGGTCAGTGCAACGGGAGGACTCTCGCTGACCACGGGCGGTGCGCTGGTTGTAAATCAAGCCATCGGCAATTCCGGGGCTGGCGGCGTCACCTTAAATGCTGGCTCAGACATGACCCTTGCCGGAGGGATTTCCTCAGCGGGTGCCTTGGCGCTAAATTATGGCCAGTCTGCGGCAGGAGTTTTCAGCCTCAATGCGGGAAGTTCGCTTGCCGCCGGTGCGGTAATTACTGGTGGCGCTTTTGGCAATACGGCGAATCTGAACCTGAACTTAGGGACTGCCTATACCTTGGCGCTAGGCAGTGGTGTCAATGTCGTTAATCTGACAGGTAGCGATGACTTGGTCACGATCGCCGCTGCCAATTCGGTCACTTTTGGCATTGCCAATCTAACAGGCGTCGGATCGCTGGACGGCGGCGGGGGCACCAACGCGGTGACACTAACGGGCGGCGACGACGCGTTTACAGTAAGTGGCGCCCGCGCGGGCAGTGGGTTTGGGATCAGCTTCACAAATCTCGACACGGTGGACGGTGGCCTGGGCAGCAACACGCTGACCAACACCAGTGGGCAGGTCTATCTGGCAGCTACCGACACGGTGGCGAATGTGGGGGTGGCGAATTTCGGTTCGGTGGTCACAAGCCAGCTTAGTTTGACA
>CAIYYV010000391.1 GCA_903930425.1 Akkermansiaceae bacterium
GATTTCATAGTGCTCGCTTTCATAACCGAAGGAACCGGCCATGCCACAGCAACCTGACGGGATCTCCCGCACTGTGAAGTTTTCTGGTAGAGAAAGCATCTCAAGCGTGGGCGTGATGGCTGATAGAGCCTTTTGATGGCAATGGCCGTGCACGTGAATGGTGAGCGCATCACGCGTGAAAACCGAGCGGTCAATCCGGCCGGCTTTGGCTTCGCGGGCGATAAACTCATCGAACAGCAAACAGTGCGGAGCCAGCTTCCCGGTGGCCTCGCGAAGACCGGGAGCCACGAGCGCCGGATAATCATCGCGGAAACCCAGCAGTGCGGATGGCTCGACACCGATGAGCGGCTCGTCTGCGGACACGACGCCCGAAAGCATGCGCACGTTGGTTTCAGCAAGGCGCTTCGCCCGTCTCAAGAGGCCTTTTGAGAGCGCTGCGCGACCGCTTTCCACATGATCAGGAAAACACACCTCATAGCCTAACAATTCTAACAGTTCGACAGCGGCAATGCCCACATCGAGATCATTGAAGTCGGTAAATTCATCACAGAAGAAATGAACGCGGCCGATTTTTCGCTGCAGCGGGGCCAAAGGTTTGCGGTTGGCGGCCCAGCGCCGGAGCGGGATGGCATTGAGCCGGGGCATGCTGCGATCCGGGTGAAAGCC
Source organism: Akkermansiaceae bacterium (assembly GCA_903930425.1). Lineage (GTDB taxonomy): Bacteria > Verrucomicrobiota > Verrucomicrobiia > Verrucomicrobiales > Akkermansiaceae > Luteolibacter. Next base: position 667 of record CAIYYV010000391.1, read on the forward strand.
GACGATGCGGTGGATGAATCGGCGGAGGAAAGGAGTTTGAAACACGGCGTTATAGATGCCGGGAACCCACGAGGCGAGCCGTGCGCTGTCTGCAAAACGGGCGACCAGTTGCGAACGGAGCGGAACGCCGTGCGTGTCGTGATAGTGCTGAAGAAACTCCGCCTTGAGGCGAGTGATGTCGACGCTGGACGGGCATTCCGCCTTGCAGGCCTTGCACGAGAGGCACAGGTCCATCGCTTCCAGAATCTCCGGACTGTCGAACGGATGGGCGGGATCCGTCGGGGCGCTGAGCACCTGCCGGAGGATGTTGGCGCGGGCACGAGTGCTGTGTTTTTCCTCACGGGTGGCCATGAAGCTCGGACACATCGTGCCGCCTGCGAGGGCGGACTTCCGGCAGTCGGCGGAACCGTTGCATTTCTCCGCCGCCTGCACCACGCCATTGTGCGCGCTGAAATCAAACCAAGTGCTGTATTCCGGCGTCACCTGACCGGCTGTGTGACGCAGGGATTGGTCCATGGGCGGCGTATCGATGATCTTACCGGGATTGAACAACCCATGAGGGTCAAACAGCTCTTTGACTTGCCGCATCATCTCATAACAATGCTCACCCACCATCAACGAAATAAATTCCCCCCGCAGGCGGCCATCGCCATGTTCACCACTGAGAGAACCGTGGTATTTTTTGACTAACAGAGCGATGTCAGTGGCGACATCACGAAACATCTTCAAGCCCTCCGGCGTCTTCAAATTGAAAAGCGGACGGGTGTGCAACTCACCTGACCCCGCATGCGCGTAATAGACACAGTCGATTCCATACTTCGTACGCATCAACGCGTCAAACTCGGCGATGTAAGCGGGCAGGTCACGGACATCCACCGCGGTATCCTCAACGACCTCACGCGGCTTGGCATCACCGGACACGTTGCCCATCAGTCCCTGCCCGGCTCTGCGCAACTCCCACACCTTGTCTCCGTCCGCACCCCATAGCACCGGCGCGGCGTAGCCGAATCCCGCAATCTTCCAGGATTCTAACACGTCGGACACCGCAGCCTCAGCCGCCTCGCGACTGTCCCGCCGGATTTCCACCACGAGAATCGCGCCGGGATCGCCGACGACAAACGCGCGGTTCCGTTGTTGCGACAGGTGCGCCTTGGTGCACTCAAGGATATGGCGGTCGATGAGTTCGCAGGCGCTCGGACCCTGTGGCAGGGCGAGCAAATTCGCCTGAAGCGACTCGTTCACCGTGGTGAAATGCCCGCAGATCAACGCGGCGTGCGGCGGCGGAAGCGGCGAACAATCGAGCTCGATCTCAACCGCGAAAAACAAGGTGCCCTCGGAACCAGCAAGGAGTTTACAAAAATTAAACGGCTTCGGCGAAGTCTGGTCTAACACCTCGGAGTCCATCAGTAAATCCAGCGCGTAGCCGGTGTTGCGGCGCGGGATGGACTCTAACGGAAAGTTTTCCTTGATGAGGCGACGGTTTTCACGATCCCCCAGCATGGCTCGAATTTCCTGATAGATCCGCGTCTCCAGCGAATCCGGACCCGCGCATTTCGCGGCAAATTCCTCGGAATTCATCGGCCCGAACACACACTCACTGCCGTCGCTGAGAAAACCGCGCATCGAGACCAAATGCTCGCGCACGCTGCCATACACCACCGAGTTCGACCCGCACGAGTTGTTCCCGACCATGCCACCGATCATCGCGCGGTTGGCCGTGGAAGTCTCAGGAGCAAAAAACATGCCGTGATTGAACAACGCATGATTGAGTTCGTTGCGCACCACGGCAGGCTGGACGCGCACCCGCCGCTCACTCGCGTCGATCGATAGAATCCGGGTGAAGCCACGCGACAGATCGACGACCAGTCCGTGACCCACACATTGGCCGGCCAACGAGGTGCCCGCGCCACGGGGCATCAGAGCAAAGCCATGGGTGTGGGCGCAGCGGATGATTTCCCGCAAGTCGTCCTCATCCGCCGGATAAGCGACCCCGGCGGGCAATTCCTGGTATTCAGAGGCATCCGTGGCATAGAGCCGCCGCAGCAATGATCCCGTGGAAAGTTCGCCACGCAAACGTCCAGCCAAGTCGTGTAAGACTCTGGATGAAGTCGCATCGCGCACGCTGGAATGGAGGATCATGCGTATCTATCAGATAGTTCCATGGATTATGACTTCATCCACGAGCGCTCGATCTCCTCGAGAGTGCGCCCTTGGGTCTCTGGCATGATTCTCCAGACAAAGTAGAACTGCGGAATAAGCACCGCGGCGAACACATAGAAAGTTGTGCTCTTGCCCCAGTGGTCGCGCATGAGGGGGAAGAGTTGATTCAAGATCGCGTCGGCGGTCCACACCGCCAGCGAGCTGATGGCCACGGCCCGGCCGCGAATCCGAGTCGGAAACACTTCCGACATGAACACCCACTTGATCGGTCCCATCGAAAAGGCGAAGCAGGCCACGAAGGTCGCGGCAGCGGCCACTTTCATCGTGCTGGAGGCATCCTCCCTCCCGAGCAGCGCGCCCAGTGCGATCAGCGAGAGGAAGCAGCCGAGGTTGCCCCAGAACAACAATCGCCGGCGTCCCGCCTTATCCATCAACCAGACCGCCACCAAGGTGAAAATCGACAGCAGGAGGCAATGAACACCATGCCGCTCATTTCGTTAGTCAGTTGGATGCCCTGACTGCGGATGATTTCAGGGCCGAAGTTCCAAATCGTGGTGATGCCGCTGAATTCCGAAACCACCGAGAGAAACAGCGCCATGAATAAAACCTGACGCAAACCGGGCTTGAATAATTCTCCTAACAAACCGGTCTCCTCAACCATAGTCGCCTCAATGTCCGCTAGTTCGGCGGCCGCGATCTGCGGCCCGTTGATCCGCTCAAGAACCACGAGAGCCTTGGCACTGAGGCCTTTTTCGGCCAGCCATCGGGGGCTTTCCGGTATGATGATGGCCGCCACGAAAAACAACAGCGCCGGCAGCGATTCCATGCCTAACATGCCGCGCCACACCTCCCGGTCCACCATGAATCCGATCACGCCATCCGTGCCGCCGCCCTTGATTCTGTCATGCCACGCCAACAGGCCGGTGTTGATCAGGATCGCCGCCACGATGCCTACGCATATCGCCAATTGAAACAAGGTGACCATCCGACCGCGCAAGCGGGGTGGGGAAATTTCGGAAATATAAAGTGGGCAAACCATCGATGCAATGCCGACCCCGACGCCGCCGATCCAACGGAAGAAAATCAACGAGGCCGGTGACCAGGCCAGACCGCAACCCACGGAGCAGGCGAGCAGAAAGAACGAGGCTGCAACTAACACCTTCTGTCGTCCGAGGCGGTCACTGGCAGTGCCCGCCATCATGCAGCCTAACATCGCACCGACCATGGCTGAGCTGACAAACCAGCCTTCCATCAAGGTGGACAATTGGAAGCGTTGGACAATCAAGTCCTTGGCACCGGCGATGACAAACAAGTCATAGCCGAACAACAACCCGCCGAGGGCTGATGCAAAACAACAAAAAAATAGAAACATCAGGCTGCCCGAGTCGTTAGTGGCCGGATTTGGGTTGGATTGTGTGGTCATGGATTTCTTGATGTGAGTTTTCTATCAGTCACCTAACAGACCGATCTCCGCCGCACCGGCGTAAGGTTTATCCTGCACGCCGCGAAGAGAAACGAAGCGAAGCCACTGGATATTGTAGCTGCGAGAAAACAAATGCACCCGTTGCCTTGGGTCGTTGAGCAGGTTTCCAAATTCGGCTTGTGCGATTTCCTTCCAGTCCTTGCCGTCAATACTGGCCTCGATGCGCCATAACTCGACCATGCCGTCCGGCATTCGCTTGTCCTGGCGCGGCAAATATGTAAAACCTCGTAAGTTTCGCTTTTTCGGCATCTCAATCGTCAGGGTGATCGGGTGTTTTGGATATCCGTCCGCCCATGACGAGTGCCAGAAGGTTGAGGGATCTCCATCCATCGCCTTGGCCGCTTCGAAGCCGACATACTCGCTGCTGGCCGCGATCTTCCAATTGTGCGGCACAATGCCCAGCATCGCTCGGGTGACCGGACCCAATTGTCCGCCGAGCACACTGCGGGCGCGCACCTCGCCGCCCTCCGGCAGGTCGAAGGGCTCGCGGTAGGGAGTGGACGAAGCAGCCGGGTCTGAACTGTTAGCAGTGTAGTAGATCACCTGCTTCACATCACTCGACCTGTCCGTGACGAGTTCCACTTTGCCTGCAGCGTTTCGTGAGATCGTGACGGCTTTCGGCGGAGCGGCATCATAATGGGCGCTGAAGGTGGCGATCGAAGGAGTGTTGCGGGAATCAAGGATGCGCACCCGGAATTTGGCAGTCCTCACATCGGCGATCCGATGGATGCGCTTGTAGCCGATCACACCGGCCTTCGCGACTTCCTTCCAGGCCCCATCCACCCAGGCGTCCACGGCGTGTGATTTGACTCGCTGGCCGACCTGGCTCACCGCTTCCTGCAGGGCGATTCGATTGACGGTTTGTTCGGCGGGCAGTGTGATTTCGAAGGTACCCTGAGTCGTTTTTGGCTGCCAAAACGTGTCGAGATTTGAGCTGGTAATGCCTTGGGCCGTGGTGGTGAAACCTGCGGCAAGGTTCGTTCCGTAAGTGGCGCGCACTCGACGGCCAACCTCGGCGAGGCAAGCGACATCGCGCGGGCCGATCTTACCGTTGCTGGCAGGCGGCACGTTGAGAAGAAAAACGGCGTTGCCGCCGACACAGCGTTCATAGATATCAAAAACATCATCTGCGGAGCGGACCGTTTGTTCGTGTTCGTTGCGCCAGAACCAACCGCTGCGGATCGAGACATCCACCTCGGACACCATGTAGTTGAGAAACTTGACCGGATACGATTTCCCATAAACCTCATATTTACGGGCGAGGATTTGCGCATCCGTGCCGATATCCGCAGGCGTTCGATCGAAACCGGAAAGGCTCATGTCCGTGACGGGAATGACATTCCACTCATCGGTGCGGGTGCCACCGTGTTCGTTGCCGCACCAACGGATGTCCGGCCCGCCGAAGATCGCCGCCTCGGGTGCGAGCTTGCGGATCATCTCAAACCAGAGATCCTTTCGGTAGGCTTGGCCTCCCTTGGTCTTCGGATGGGCACCGTCAAACCAGACTTCATGAATCGGCCCATACTCAGTGAGCAATTCATACAGTTGGTTCATGAAATAGCGGTTGTAGTCGTCGAGCGAATAACGGAACACCGGCGCACCGGACGCCGTGGCACGAACCCGCGCCGGCTCCCTTGCAAGACTCGCGGGATCGGTCGGAATCACGGATGCAACATCCTTCGAACCATTGCCATAAAGCCCGTCCTTGCTCTCCATCTGGAAAAGATCGGCGGGAGAAAGATACACACCGAGCTTAAGCCCGTGCTTCTTGCACGACTCTGATAGAAGCCGCAGCACGTCGCCCTTGCCGCGCATCCACGGCGACTGGCGCACTGAGAAACCGCTGTTGTAACGGGTTTGCCACGTGCAGTAGCCGTCGTGGTGTTTCACCGTGATGATCAGTTTGGTCATGCCCGCATCCTTCATCACACGGCACCATTGGTCGGTATCGATCTCGTCCGGCGCGAACACCTTGGGGTCCTCCATGCCATTGCCCCATTCCTTGCCCGTGAATGTGTTCGGCCCAAAATGAATGAATCCAATGAACTCGTCCTTGTGATAGGCAAGTTGACGGGGCGATGCCACCACACTCGACGCCAACTCTAGCAGTCCGGCATCGCTCTCATTGCCAGTCAACTCGACCGTCTGCACATGCTTTTCAACGGCAATCGCAGTGCCGGTAATAATGAATAAGAGGAATAATTTCATGGCGCAGAGGAGGTTTGTAGGAATGCGTCGATTGGTCAACTATCGAGTCGATAAATGCCTAACATCAAACCGCCCCCACCCAGCGACCCAGCATGGGAAGCGTGGCGAATGCGGATCGTGGCAGACCAAGAACCGCAAGCAGGACCGATTCAATCGAAAGGAAACATTTCGATTAGAATCAAAAGCCTAGGTGACCCACCGGACGCGGTCTATTGCGAGATATGGTAAACCCTTTGTCGTATATTGGATCACCAATGATCCAAGGAGCGGCGGACTCCGATCCGCCGAATGCCCATGAAAAGAACCCATGATGCGCGCATGCCCCAAGGAGCGGTGGCCTCTGGCCGCCGACTGTCCATGAAAAGAACCCATGATGCGCGCATGCCCCAAGGAGCGGTGGCCTCTGGCCGCCGACTGTCCATGAAAAGAACCTATGACTCGCCCATGCATTGAGCGAAAGCACTCTATCATTGCCTTCCCATGACCCCCCATGGTCCCGGCGGATCGGAGTCCGCCGCTCCTTGCGAAGAGGTCTAACGGCAAATCGCCGCTTTTAAAAGATGTGTCAGGCGGCGTGCCCAGAAAAGATAATTAAATTACGCAATCTCATAATTGACGCGGGTCGCTGCGGCGAGTCATCATGCATTGTAATGAATTTGAAACCACTCACGGAATTCTTCGGGAAAATCACGGCACCCATCAGGGAACCCCAAAAAATCAATAGGGCAAGGGGCATTCGGAAATGGTTTTCCCCTATGGTGTCGATCGCCGTTTTGGCGGTGATCACGGCAGAGCCCGCATGGTCGGAGGACGCCAAGCCATCCAATGGCAGCACGCCCGCATTTCAGGAAACCCCCGCGGAGCGCGACGCCCGCATGCGCTGGTTCCGCGACGCGAAGTTCGGCATGTTCATTCATTGGGGTTTGTATTCACAACTGGCCGGCGAGTGGCAGGGCAAAACCATCAATGGCGGCGCGGAATGGATTCAAAAGTATCTGGAAATCCCGAGCTCTCAATACAGCCCGCTCGCCAAAACCTGGAATCCGTCAAATTACAATGCCCGTGAATGGGTGCGCCAAATGAAGGCCGCCGGCATCAAATACATCTGCATCACCACCAAACATCACGACGGCTTCTGCCTGTGGCCGACGAAAATGAATCATGATTGGAACATCAGCCTCACCCCTGGTGGCAAGGATTTGCTCAAACCGCTCGCGGATGCGTGCCATGCGGAAGGTGTGCGGTTCTGCATCTATCACTCGATCCTGGACTGGCATCATCCCGAATGGCCGGGACGGCCCGCTTTCAACGACACTGCCAAGGGCAAGCCTGATCTCACACGCTACAAAACCTACCTCTACGGCCAGTTGAAAGAATTGTTCACCAACTACGGCCCGATCGGCATGGTGTGGTTTGACGGTTCATGGGATGCAAACATTTGGTCCTCGGCCGATGGCAAGGCGCTTGAGGATTACACGCGTGCGCTCCAGCCCAGCGTCATTCTTGACAACCGCTCCGGCTACAAGCCGCCACAGCGGAAGCTCGATGTTGCCGTCACTAACGCATACAGTTATATCCAGTCGGGTGACTATATCTCCCCTGAGGGCGAAGTGCCGGCCACGGGCCTGCCGGGCCTCGATTGGGAAACCTGCCAGACCATGCAGCTGCCTAACAACTGGGGCTACAACAGGCTCGTCGGGTTCCGCGCGTTCAATGATCTGCTTCGGCAATTGATCGACGTGACCAGCAAGGGCGGCAATATGTTGCTCAATGTTGGGCCGACCGCCGAGGGGGAAATCCTGCCTCAGGCGAGCCGATGCCTGGAAAAATTCGCAGTCTGGATGAAAACGAATAGCGAGGCGATCCACGGCACCACCGCCAGCCCGTTTGCGGCGCTCCCGTTTGACGGACGATGCACACAGAAGCCCGGCAAACTTTATCTGCATGTGTTTCAATGGCCGACCGACGGTCAACTCACACTCCCCATCAAAAACAAGGTGAAGCGCGCCTGCCTGTTAGCCTCGCCGGACCGCTCACTCACATTTTCAAGCACCGGCAAGGGGATCCGGATCGCGCTGCCAGGCACGGCACCCGATCCCATCGCATCGGTGGTGAGAATCGAGATGGATGGCCCGGTTGTCCTGATGCCGGCCCCCCAAAATCTGGCGACTGGCAAGCCCGTCACGGTCTCCGGCGAGTGGTCCGACCGGCCGACATTGAAAAAAGAAAACCTCGCCGATGGACAGACCAACACGATCTGGGCCGGTCCGGAAAACTCACGAACCGGTTGGGCTGAGATCGACCTCGGCGAGGAACTCGCGGTGAGCAGCGCGTTGTTGAGCGAGGGCAATGAATACGCGCGCTGTGGTCCATTCGAGGTGCAGGCAAAACTCAACGGCGAGTGGAAAACCATCACCACCGGCACCGGCATCGGGGCACGGAAGAATCTGCATTTTGAACCGATCAAAGCCCGCTTGTTTCGACTCACCCTTACCGTGAATCAGCCGGCCGGCACCCCCAACGGCGAACCCGTGCTCGCAGAATTCCAGTTGTTCGGCGAGTGACCCTCTGCCGGATTTCTGGATGCCTGGCATTGGGAGTCACCCTGATATGGAGGGCACCGGGGCAGGATGCCCGGGCCACGTGGCGCGAGGAGAGCGGCATAGCCAGAGCACAGCTCCTAAATAAAATTTCTATCGGTTCACGTCGTTTTCCTACGGTTTGGCGCCGTGGAAAAGGCGGATGATCGCAAAACAGCAGCGGATGAGCCGCTATACGATAGATTCATGTCAACCCGAGCGGGCTGGCCTGCGTGAGCCCTGAACCGGGATGAAACCAAACAAACAAACACACCATCGTGAAAACAACCGAAGCACTCGCCATCGTGGCCTCACTGGGCCTTATCAGCGGCTCGCCCGCCTTCGCCCAAGACAGCCCCGGCGGCAAACCGAAAAAACAACCTGACTTCGCGGAAGTCGTTCTCAAGCATCTAACCGAAGGCCATGCGAGCATTGCTGCGTTCGACAAAAACAAGGACGGCGCACTCAATGATAGTGAGAAGGAAGCCATTGCCGCGGCCTTGAAGGACGGCTCTCTTCATTTGCCGCCCCCGCCCATGCCTCCCCCGCCGCCGAAAGATGGATCCTCTGCAGATGGCGGTCCGCCTCCGGAAATGACGCCGCCCATAGGCGAGATTCTCCCGGTTATTTCCAGTTTGTATGAGGCAGTGGCCGCGCTTGACGCAGATAAGAACGGCTCATTGGATGACAACGAAATGGCCGCGCTCAAGAAAGCGTTCGAGGATGGGAAACTGCCGCTTCCGCCGGCTCCCCC
>CAIYYV010000392.1 GCA_903930425.1 Akkermansiaceae bacterium
ACTGCAACACTGGAAATATCCTCGAAGACTCCAACCAGCTCCTCAAATTTCACGGTTCCTACCAACAGGACGACCGTGATCAACGTGCCGAGCGTCGGGCAATGAAGCTCGAAAAAGCCTGGCAGTTCATGGTCCGTGTGCGCATCCCAGGCGGCGTGTGCACGCCCCGCCAATGGCTGACGCTCGACCGCCTCGCCGACTCCCATGCCAATGGCACCCTCAAGCTCACCACACGCCAGACCATCCAACTCCACGGCATCATCAAGAGCGCAGTGAAGCCGACCATGAGGGAACTCAATCAGGAGCTTCTGGACTGCATCGCGGCTTGCGGCGATGTGAACCGCAATGTGATGTGCAACCCGAATCCACTCCAAAGCGAATTGCACGAAGAGGTTTATGATTGGGCCACCCGCCTCAGTCTGCACCTGCTTCCCAAGACCCGCGCTTACCACGAAATTTGGCTCGATGAGGCACCGCTCACGCCCGAGATCGAGCCCGAGATCGAGCCGATCTATGGCAAGACCTATTTGCCCCGAAAGTTCAAGATCGTGGTGGCCGTGCCACCTTCTAACGACGTGGACATTTACGCCCATGACCTCGGCTGCATCGCCATCGCCGGGTCTAACGGCCGGTTGACCGGCTTCAATTTGGCAGTGGGTGGCGGCATGGGCATGAGCCACGGCAAAGAAGCAACCTTTCCCCGATTGGGCGATGTCATCGGTTACACGCCGAAGGAAAAGTTGCTGCAAATCGCGGAGGAGATTGTGAAAATTCAGCGCGATTTCGGCGACCGCAACAACCGCGCCCACGCCCGACTCAAATACACCATCGAGGATCGCGGCGTGGAGTGGTTTGTCACCGAACTGACCCGCCGTCTGGGATTCGAAATCGAACCCGCCCGCCCTTTTGCGTTCGACCACAACGGGGATCGGTTCGGATGGATTCAGAACCATCGCGGCGATTGGCACCTCACGCTCTTCATCCAAAACGGCCGCCTCCGCGATGTGCCCGGCCAATTGTGGCGCAGCGCGCTGCGTGAAATCGCGCAGCACCATACCGGCGACTTCCGCCTCACCGCGAATCAAAATCTCATCATCGGCGGCGTCACGCCCGATCAAAAGCCGGTGATCGAAGGGATTCTGCAAGGCCACAACTTGCATGAGTCGCACCTGCAAACCGGCTTACGCCTCCACTCGCTGGCCTGTGTCTCGCTGCCGACCTGCGGCTTGGGCCTAGCTGAGTCCGAGCGCTACTTACCGACCCTGCTCAATGAACTCGACGCCATCGTGGATGAGGCCGGACTGCGCCATGATGCCATCACCATTCGCATGACCGGCTGCGCCAACGGCTGCGCCCGCCCTTATCTAGCGGAAATCGGCTTGGTGGGCCGCGCCCCGGGCAAATACAACCTCTACCTTGGCGGAGGATTTTCCGGACAACGACTGAACAAGTTGTATCGCGCTTCCTTGCCCGACACCGAGATCGCCCGCACACTCCGCCCGATCATCGACCAGTTCGCCAAGGAACGCAAAGTCGGCGAACACTTCGGCGACTTTGTCATCCGTGCCGGCTATGTCGCGGCCACCGTCAACGGACGTGATTTCCACGCTTCCATCGCCGCAGCAACCCAACCCGTCCGCCCTGATGCCCGCCCGGTCGCCGACTGAGCCGATGTCCCCCGCATTTGCAAACCGAGGCTCTGAGCAGCACGACTTCACCGCACTCCATGACCCGTGATTCCAAGCCCATTCATGATTCCCTCCACCCATGCTGCCGCGCCCCCGAGCTCTCCTCTGGATCCTTCCTTTGACGAGCGCCTAGCCACCCTCGACGCTCGCGACCGCATCCTTGCGGCGGTCGAGCAGTTTGGCGACGGCTTGATCGTCACAACCAGTTTTGGCATTCAAGCGGCGGTCATGCTCCACCTCATTGCCAGCCATGCGCCGGGAATCGCCGTGGTATTTATCGACACGGGTTTCATGTTTCCCGAAACCTATCGCTACGCCGACCAATTGGCCAAGGATTTGCAACTCGACCTGCGTTACTACACGTCGCACTGGTCCGCCGCCCGCATCCAAGCGCTCCACGGGCCACTGTGGGAAAAGGGCGCGGAGGGCCTCGACCGCTACAACGATCTAGTCAAAGTGGAACCGATGAACCGCGCCCTCAATGAACTCAAGGCCAAGGCCTGGCTCAGCGGCCTGCGCCGGTCGCAGTCGAGCACCCGCCAAACCCTGCGTTTCGCAGAAAAACAACGCGGCATCGTGAAAATCCATCCCATCCTCGATTGGACCGACGAGCAAGTGGGCGACTATTTCGAGCAACACCAACTTCCTCCCCATCCCCTCGCGTATCAAGGATATGCTTCCGTCGGCGACACCCATTCCTCGAAACCACTGGCCGAGGGCATGACCGCCGAACAATCGCGCTTCAATGGGCTCAAACGCGAATGCGGCCTGCACGAACGCGCCTGCTTGAATTACGAAATCTAACCGATTTAAAATCCTGCGGCACTGTGATTCGACGACAACGCGCGGGTCTGCCGCGATTTTTCATGCCGCCAGAAACAACGCCCTCACGGGTTGCGGGCAATCAAATCTGCTAGATGACCCCCGCGAGCAGTGACCCACTTGCCTTTGCGGACCACCTGCGTGAAGCCGAGTCCATGACCGGCCGCAGCAGTGAAAACCTCCCATGCCTGACTGGCAAGGATGCCCGAAACAATCAAATCTCCCTCCGCAGCCAGGGCCTTCGAAATGACCGGCCAGGCGTCGATCAACACCGTGGAAAACAGGTTGGCCAACACCACCTGATAGCCGTTGCGGCGCGGCTTCCATCGCAGCACATCCTGCTCTTTGGTGAGAACGGCGGGGGTGCCGTTGCGCACCGCATTGCGGCGGGCAGCCTCCACCGCGAAGGGATCGAAATCACAAGCCCAGATCGACGCGGCACCGAGTTTGCTCGCGGCAATCGCCAATACCCCGGTGCCGGTGCCCAAGTCGGCGCAACTCCAGACCGTGCCCTGACGCTCACGTCCAACGTCCACCAGCAGGCGCAGACAAGTCGAAGTGGTGGCGTGATCGCCGGTGCCAAACGCCATTTCGGGAGGAATCGAAATGATCTGGCGCCGCGGGTGCGCCTGTCGGAGCGCGGCAAGTGGCTCGGGCCGCGTTTCTGCAGTGAGCAGCAGCGCCTGACGCACCTTGACCGGGCGCGGCGAATCGACCGATGGGTTCCACTCGGCAGCCGCCAGGCGGCGCACGCTCCCGCCAAATTGTTGGACAATGGCGTCGGCCTGCTTGGCGGTATGGCAGAATAACTGCATGCGAATCGACCTGCCGCCCTTGAGAAATTCGATGACCAGATTCGGATTGCCGGCGAAACGTTCTTCCCATGCATCCGTCCATTGCACTGCAGAAAGTTTCGACCAGACGAACATAATGATTCTGGGTGGAATGCCCGACGCGCTGCCAAAGAACCGACTCTCCGTGGAGCGGGCGATGAGATTCGAACTCACGACATCCACCTTGGCAAGGTGGCGCTCTACCTCTGAGCTACGCCCGCGTCGCAAAACGCGTGGGCGCTTTCTACACCGGGCGGCGTGAGCGGCAAGCCAAAATTCACAAATTTTCCGTGTGCAATCGTCCGTGTCTGGGTTTCTTTTACGGCACGCCATGTCCGACAAACTCGCAGAAATCCTCGCCACCAAGCGTCTCGAAGTCGAATCCTTGCTGCCCCGCGCCGACTTGTTGCGCGCCGCAGCCCTGCAACGCAACGACTTCGGCGGCTTCCGCAGCGCGCTCGACCGCGGCCCCAGCCGCCTCGGCGTCATCGCCGAAATCAAAAAAGCCTCACCCTCAGTCGGCCTGATTGATCCGAACTTTGATCCGGTCCGCCAAGCGAAACGCTATCTTGAGGGAGGTGCCTCCTGCTTATCCGTCCTCACAGACGAAACCTATTTCCAGGGGTCACTCAGCGATCTCACCCAAATATCCAAATTTTCCGGAGCCCCGCTGCTGCGAAAAGATTTCATGATTCATGAGGTGCAAATTCACGAGGCCTCGGTGGCGGGCGCCGATGCCATCCTGCTCATCGTCGCCGCACTCGATGACCCCACACTCCGGCGCCTTTACGATGAAGCGAAGTCCTTGTGGCTCGACGTGCTCGTTGAAGTCCATGACCTCTGGGAAATGGAACGCGCACTCGAACTCGGCGCGGATCTCATCGGCGTGAACAACCGGAATCTCAAAACATTCACGATCGATCTCGCGACCACCGAACGACTCGCGGAAGAAGTGCCAGATGACATCCTCCTCGTTTCGGAAAGCGGCATCAAGACTCCTGAGGACGCCCTTCGAGTGTTAGAAGCCGGTGCCAATGCGGTGCTCATCGGCGAAGCCTTGATGCGAGCCCACGATCCGTCGCGCGCAATCGAGTCGTATCTGGAACTGGAAATTTGCTAACCGCACATCGCGGGCACTTCTCCCCTCCCCTACACAAACAGCGCGATTTGTTCGCCAGGCCCGTGGACGCCTTCGATCAGAATGCCTTCAATATCCGCGGTTTTCGACGGACCAGTGCACCAAATGATGTTCGAACTCTTGCCCAAGACGGCAAGGGCGTCGCTGATGGTGCGGTGAATTTCCGAGCGCTGCACGACCGCAATGTGGACCCAAGGAGTGAGGGCGGCAAGGCGGTTGGAGCTGCGCTCGTCATCAAGGATCACCGTGCCGGATTCGGCAATGGCTCCAGTGGCTCGGGTGATGCCAAACTGATAGTCATCGTAGCGCGTGCGGTCATAGACAGTTTCCACGATGAAGCCGGCGGCCGTAAGTTGCAACCCAACCCTGTCCATCAACGCAGGATCGCAATAACCGTGAAGCCGACTATCGCTTTTTAAAAAAGCAATCAACTCATCCACGGATTCCATCGAACGCCCACGCACCGCAGCGAAATTGCGGCGGAAAATTTCCTGCAGGTCGGAACCTTCGAGCTTCGCCAACACGTGAGTGAGTGAAACGTCATAATCCGGCATCGGCATCTGAGTTTGCAGTGCGTCGGTGGCGGCGTCGATTTGCGCGAAAAGTGTGGTGCGGAGGTTCATCGGAGGAAGAATGCTAGAAAATCAATCAGCGAAAAAATGGAACTGACCCTAAATCACTTTCGGTCATCTGGTGGCGGTGGCCAGCGCCTGATCGAGGTCGGCAAGAATGTCCTCGATGTGTTCGATGCCAATGGAGAGGCGAATGAGTTCGGGCGGAATTCCAGCGGCGCGCTGCTGTTCCTCGCTGAGTTGCGAATGCGTGGTGGTCGCCGGATGAATGGCCAACGATTTGGCGTCTCCCACATTCGCGAGATGCTTGAACAACCTGAGGTGATCGATGAATGTGGCCCCAGCCCGAGCCCCGCCTTTGATCCCGAAAACGACCATCGATCCACCTTTGCCGCGAAGGTATTTGCCGTTGAGCGCGGCCTGCGCATCTCCTGTTAGACCGGGGAAGCGCACCCACTCAACCGATGGATGTCCCTGGAGGTGCCGGGCGGCAGCGAGCGCGTTTTCACAATGACGCTCCATGCGCAACGGCAGCGTTTCGATTCCTTGAAGCGCGATCCACGCGTTGTCGGGCGAGAGACAAGCACCAAGATTCCGCAAGGGCCCGGTGCGCATGCGCAAGATGTAGGCCAGTGCGGCCAGCGGTGGCGGCAGATCGTGCCCCCAACGCAGACCGTGATACGACGCGTCCGGCACATCAAAGAGCGGATGATTGCCGGCGGCCCACGGAAACGTGCCCGAATCAATCACCATGCCTCCAATCGCGGTGCCGTGGCCACCCAGCCATTTCGTCAGCGAATGCACCACAATGTCCGCGCCAAACTCGATCGGCTTCGTGAGATACGGCGTCGAAAACGTCGAATCCACAATCAATGGCAAGCCATTTTCATGGGCGATTTTCGCAATGCCCTCGAGATCGGAAATTTCCAGCGAGGGGTTCGAGACCGACTCGCAGAACAAGGCCCGCGTGCGAGAGTCAATCACGGAAGCAAAGTTTTCAGGGCGCTTGGAGTCCACAAATCGCACCGTGATCCCGAGCGCGGGTAGGATGTCTTTGAACTGGGTATAAGTACCTCCGTAAAGATTCCGAGCGGACACAATGTTGTCGCCAGCCTGCGCCAGGTTGATGATCGAGTAAAAAATCGCCGAGGTGCCAGAAGCCACCGCGAGACCCGCCACCCCGCCTTCAAGCGCCGCAACGCGCTGCTCAAGCACGTCGTGGGTCGGATTCATCAACCGCGTGTAGATGTTCCCCAGTTCTCGCAGCGCAAACAAGTTCGCCGCGTGCTCGGTGCTGTCAAAAACATACGATGCAGTCCGGTAAACCGGAACCGCGCACGCATGAGTGGCCGGATCCGAAGAATAACCAGCGTGCAGACATAGGGTCTCGAGATGCATGGGCGTGGGCATGGGCATGGGCGTGATTTGGGCTATTTGGGCTCACCCAATTGGAGGACCCCCAGCCTGCAAGATCAAGCGCAATGAACCGGACAAACCGGACATTAGGTGTCAGATAAATAATTAGGATTTTTGCTTGCGGTTCTTGTGCCTGCGTGGCAGGGTGCCGACCTCCGACCTCCGACCTCCGACCTCCGACCTCCGACCTCCGACCTCCGACCTCCGACCTCCGACCTCCGACCT
>CAIYYV010000393.1 GCA_903930425.1 Akkermansiaceae bacterium
CACAAATGGGCGGCAAAACCGTTTGGAATTTCTCTTTTTTCGACTCACAAATCCTCTCCGAGCACCGCCCATCCCCCCGCGATCAAGCTGATTCCCGCGAGAAAATAGGGCACTGGAATCAGCCACGGATGGAAGAATCCGAGCGCCCCGCCGACAATCCAAGCGGCGAACCAGAGGGTGCAAATCACGACCCCAGCACCTCCGGCGAACACCGCCATCGGGAAGGCAACAGGCAGTGCGGCGACAATGAGCGCGCCCCGGAACAGGACAAAAAGCAGTCCAATTGCACCGTCGTGCGTATGCCCGGCAGCCAGTGAACCGGCCTCTAAACAGCCAACTTGGTTCCAAATGTGAAGCCAAATCCAGACCCATCCGGCCGAGTTACAGAGCGCCCACGCATTGTGAAGCCGACCATTTTCCCGCCAATCCTGAACGGAAAATGTGAGCAGATAAGGGTTGATCATCCACAACAACCACAACAAAAAGTTCGGCTGCGGCGGGATGATCGGGATGGCATTGGCCCACTCTCCGCGGCTTTCTGCGGCCTGCATTTCGTAGAATCGACGACGGATTTCTTCAAAATCGGCGTCACTCCGCCGCTCCTCCTCGGCCTCCAACTCGCGTTCTTTTGCAACCTCCAGGTAGCTTTCGCCGAGCCGTTCGATCTCCTTGAGCGTGTCTTCATCGTCGGCCTCGTTAGCGCACAAGATGTGTCGGGTCATCTCCTCGCAGACGATTTTCCTTCGGGCGCTGGTGGTCAAATCCGGGTGCCAGGCTTTGATCAATTTGGTGAAAAGCTGCTTGTTCATGCGCGTAAAGCCGAGGTGTTTTGAAGTTCCACGCTGGAAGATACGTCGCAGTCTGCGCGCTCTTCTGGGGGATTCTCAGCCTATCCACGCGTGACAGGGAATGGGGCCGTCACACGGTTTTGCGTCTATCCAGAGCCACCTCAATTCGGATTTTGGTGCACGGGTGACCCCGCATACGGCGAGGCTCGGGCGACCAATATCGGACAGATTGAGTGTCAAAACCTCGGCACTGTCCGGCCATTCGGCCTCTTCGGAAGCGGAGTGGGTGAGCAAAATCCACGGCTCTTTGCTGTCTGAAACATCCACATATTTTTGTTTTGCGGCGACAAACCACTCGTCATCGCGGCCTGGCGACGGCCATGGAAGAAACACAACCGGGATGCTTTTCGTCCCATCCGAACGGCTTCCGGCCAGCCGCACATGGCGAAGTTCGTAGAGCCATTCCGGTGATTTTCCATGGAAACATTCGAGGTTTTCAGCAGCAACGGGGAGACGAATCACCCACGACCGGGACGATCCTGGCTCTCCTCGATGACTGGCGTCCCGAGCAAAAATGATCAGATCGGCAGGCTGGTTCTCGATCCATTTCATCTGCGCGGAAGTTTTAGGCAGGGTTCCGACGATAAGAATTTTCATCCGGCAGGAGAACAAATCGAGCGTCCTGTAGAAGAATGAGCGACTGAGGGCATAGCGATTTTTATGGGATTGGCGGCCAGAAGCGCTCGTTTTGAAGCCCGTTTCCATCCCAGTCGAATACGCAAGCCCAGCCTGGATTGATGCAATAGGACTTGCCCCCGATG
>CAIYYV010000394.1 GCA_903930425.1 Akkermansiaceae bacterium
ATCGGCGGCAACCCGGCGGCGAGGATTTTTGCCTGGGTTTTTTCAATGTCATATTCGATCCGGCGGAACACGACCAATTGATGGTCGGTGTCGAAGATCGCATAGCATGAGCGCCAATCGCCGTCCCGCGGTTGGCCCACCGAGCCGACATTGATGAAGTATTTGGCGTTCTTTTCGATGAAGATGGAATCCGCGGGAACTTCGTGGACTTTGTCGGATTTGGTGTAAACGCGGGGAACATGGGTGTGGCCGTGAAAGCACACCTGGGTGAATTGATAGGAAAAATTGGCCATCGCATCGAAGCGGTTGGTGACATAGTTCCAATGGGCCGGTTGATCCAGCGTGCTGTGGACGACGGTGAAATCGGAAACCTGGCGGACCATGCGGAGGCGGCGCAACCACAGGCGTTGGTCGTCATTGAGCTGATCGCGGGTCCACTGCAGGGCTGCCGCAGCGACCGGATTCATGCTTTCGAGCGAGTGGCTGCCGGCAGCGTCTTCATCGTGGTTGCCCTTGATGGTGGGGCAGTCCAAGTGCCGGATTTTTTCGAGGCAGGCACCCGGGTCGGCATTGTAGCCAACGACATCGCCGATGCAGACATAATCGGTGACGCCTTGCGTGGAAGCGTCGGCAAGCACAGCCTCAAGGGCTTCGAGGTTGGCGTGAATGTCACCGAAAAGAGCGATCCGCATGAGAGAGATACGATAGGGTCAGGCAAGGATTGTCGGATTTATCTGGCGTGTCGAGACGAAATCATCGGCAACCGCGTCAGCACCCGAAAATTCCGCAGCCGTGGCCCCGGATGGCTCCGGCGGCGGGAGGCATGGCGGGTGGCCGCGCGCGCGCGCCCGCGATTCCTTTTTTGATCCACCGCTGGTGAAAATTCTGAATCGGTGAAAGACAAACCGGTGAAAATCGTTTACAATGCGGCACATGTCCGCGGAAAGTGAAGCAGCAGGGAACGAGCAAGAAGCGATTCTGGGCGAGGCGTACGCGAAGACTCGCAAGAGCCTGATTGCCAAATTGGACAATTGGGAGGATCAGCGGGCGTGGGATGAATTTTACAAGATCTATTGGCGGTTGATTTACTCGGTGGCGGTCAAGGCGGGCTTGCGCTCCGATGAAGCGTTTGACTGCGTGCAGGAGACGATCCTGTCGATAGCCAAGCAGAGTAAGAAAAACCTCTATGATCCGGCGCAGGGGTCGTTCAAGACGTGGTTGATGAACATGACGCGCTGGCGCATCAATGATCAATTTCGCAAGCGCAAGAAGGACACCGCGATGGTGGGTGGGGATTGGGAAGCGGATCGCAAAACCGCGGTGATCGACCGGGTTGAAGATCCCAATGGCGATGTGCTCACGCGCTTGTGGGATGTGGAGTGGAAGAAAAATGTGGCGGATGCCGCGCTGACGCGGGTCAAAGCCCAGGTTTCGCCCAAGCAATATCAGATATTTGATTGTTATGTGATCAAGCAGTGGGACGCGAAGAAGGTGCAGGATCATTTGAATGTGAGCATGTCACAGGTGTATTTGGCGAAGCACCGGGTGGGAACCGTGCTGAAACGCGAACTGGCGAAACTCGAAGAAAATGCCAATTAAGTCACGGCCTGATCCGCTCATCCCGGATCATGAAATACTGCGTAAGATTGGCGGCGGGGCTTACGGGGAGGTCTGGCTTGGACGTGGCGTGACCGGGGCGTTGCGGGCGGTGAAAGTGGTATGGCGCGAGGATTTTGAGGATGCGCGCACTTTTGAACGGGAGTTTGAGGGGATCTTGAAATTTGAGCCGATCTCGCGCGACCATCCGGGCTTGGTAAACATCCTGCACGTGGGGCGCAGCCCGGATGGGGTTTCTTTTTACTACTATGTCATGGAGCTCGGCGATGATGTGCGCAGCGGCCATGACATCAACCCCGTCGAGTATGAAGCGCGCACGCTGCGACCGGATTCCCGCTCGGTCACCGTCACGCGCATGGATCTGGCATCGTGCATCGATGTCGGCCTGAGGTTGGCCGAGGCACTCGACCACCTGCATGGCTGCGGCCTGGCGCATCGCGATGTGAAGCCGTCCAATGTGATTTTTGTCAACGGCAAGGCCAAACTGGCGGATATCGGCTTGGTGGCGGCACGCGGCCAGCGGACCTTTGTTGGCACGGAGGGGTTTGTGCCGCCGGAAGGGCCCGGTTCGACGCAGGCCGACGTGTATAGCCTGGGCAAGGTGCTCTACGAAATTGCCACGGGCAAAGACCGCCTGGATTTTCCTGAGTTGCCG
>CAIYYV010000395.1 GCA_903930425.1 Akkermansiaceae bacterium
CCACTCCCGGATGGCCCTGAGACTTTGTTGCCAGAGGTTTTTGAGTTCCTCGCGGAGGGCGGGGGCCTGGGCGGGGGTGAGGGATTTATTTTCCAATTGTTGCAATCTCACAGGCATGGCGTGGCAGCCGATTTGCAGGAGCATGCCGCGGAACTTGTGCAAATACTCCCTAAGTTCCTGCTGATTTTCCAGCTGGATAGCGGAATCGATGGCATCGAGGTAGAGTGAGGTGGCGTTAATGGCGTCGTCGATAATTTCCTGATAACCGTCGTGGCCGATGAAGGCGAGATTGCTGATGATCGAGTCATTGAGGAGTTCGGGGGGGCGGTTGGAATCCTCGGCTGTGCTGGACTGAGGAACGGTGGCGCGGGATGTGGGCATCGTGGGGGCCAGCACGATTGAAAATAAGAGCGAGCGAAGGCGGTCGAGCGTCACGGGTTTTGCCAGGTAATCATCCATGCCTGCGGCCCGCGCCGCGTCACGATCCTGTTGGAAGGCATTGGCAGTCAGCGCGGCGAGGAACGGGCGCTTCGCCAGATTGAGCGCACGGATTTTCCGGCTGGTTTCCAAGCCATCCATGACTGGCATTTGGAGATCGAGGAAGATGATGTCATAAACATGGCTGCTAACCGCCTCGAGTGCCTGTTGGCCGTCAGCGACGAGGTCCGCCTCGATGCCTAGCCGGAGCAGCAGCAGTTGAATCACTTTTTGGTTGTTCGGATTGTCTTCCGCAACGAGAACCTTGAGGTCCGCCAAACGCTGGGCTGCAAACTCGTCGGTCGTGTGCGAAGGTCGGCTCGGTGTCGGGTCAATCGTCGGGCAAAGGCGGGTGAGGATTTGGTGAATGGACGAGGGCCAAATGGGTTTTGAGCCGACATCGTGAAAGAGCGCCCGGATTTCATCAGGCTGATGGGTCTCTGAACTCAGCAGGCTGAAGCGCGTCTGCGCGGCCCCTGGCAAGCTGCGCAAATGCCGGGTCATCTCAATGCCGTCCATATCGGGCATGTGTTGGTCGGTGATTACCCAATCACAAGGACCGAATTGCATCCAGAGTTGGACGGCTTGTGACCCATTTGCGGCGCTGTGGCAGGACAATCCCCAGCTCGCGAGCATTTCCTCAAGGATGCGCCGGTTGATTTCGTTGTCATCGACGATGAGGATATTGAGCTGCGAGGATGTCGGGACTCTCGATAAGACAGGGGCCTCCGAAACGAGATGCGGCGCAGGCTTGAGAGTGAGCGAAAGAAGAAAAGTGGACCCGTGATCGCGCACGCTTTGCACCGTGATGTCACCTCCCATCGCAAGGGCGAGGCGTTTGCTGATTGCCAAGCCAAGACCCGAACCTCCAAAACGACGCGTCGGCGAGGAGTCGGCCTGAATGAATGGCTGAAACAATTGTGCAAGCGCGTCCGCCGACATGCCCACGCCCGAATCCTTGATTTCAAATGTGAGATGCCACAAGTCGTCGGGCGCTTGGTATCCGTCCACCATCAGGCTGACAAATCCGCTCGGCGTGAATTTGACCGCATTGCTGAGGAGATTGACAAGGATTTGCCGCAGGCGGGTGGGATCACCGACGGCTTGAGCGGGAAGGTGTGCGGCAAGTTGACTGATGAGCTCAAGCGGTTTATCGACGGCGCTGAGGCGCACGACATCAAACGCCTCGCGACAGAGATCCGCCAGTGAGATGGGGGCCGAGTTGAGTTCAATATTCCCTGCCTCGATGCGCGAGTAATCGAGAATGTCAGTGATGAGTTCTAACAAAAAATTGC
Organism: Akkermansiaceae bacterium; assembly: GCA_903930425.1. Taxonomy (GTDB): domain Bacteria; phylum Verrucomicrobiota; class Verrucomicrobiia; order Verrucomicrobiales; family Akkermansiaceae; genus Luteolibacter. The sequence continues at coordinate 1,773 of CAIYYV010000395.1, forward strand.
CGGATATCAGAATGGTTTCGGTGAAGTCGCGTTGCTGGGCGTTCAAGGAGGTGGTTTCGAGAAGAGAAGCCATGCCGATCACCGCATTCAGGGGGGTGCGGATTTCGTGGCTCATCGTGGCGAGGAAAGTGGTTTTGGCGCGGCTGGCATTTTCCGCGATGACGGCGCATTTGAATGCCTCATCACGAGCGAGAACTAGCGCATCCGCTTCATTCTGGACGACTTGTCGGAGGCCGATGTTGGCGGCGGCGGAGCGCAAAATGGCAATTTCCCAGTTTTGCCAGACCCGGTTTTCGCGGCAGGCATCGAAGCCCATGAAGCCGGTCAGTTGATCTCCGGTGAAAATCGGGACCACGACGAGGGATCGGATCTCCTGTGCGATGAGCATCGCTTGTTCCTCGACGGGGAAGTCCGTGGTCGCGCCACAGATGACACGCCCGGCGAGCAATTCAGGGAGCCATCGGCCATAGCCGTTTTCTTGAAACGAGAAATTCTGGAGTTCGGGGTTTTGGAGTTGCGGAGTGGCGGCCCCGGAATTCCATTCGGCCGATTGGCTCATGGCCGGTGTGGCCAGAACCGGATGCGGATGAATCCGAAAAATATAACAACGATCGGCGTTCGCTGCCGTGCCCAGTTTCGCTAGGATTTTACCCCACACGTCCGGCTCAAGGTGGGCAGAAAGGAGCGTGGTGCTGATCGATGCAATGGCTTCTAACAGGTCTGTCGTGCGGCGGATTTGGGTGACGTCCCGTTCAATGGCCATGAAGCCGGTGAGCGAGCCATTTCGATCGACAAGCGGTTGGCATTCGATGTGGATGATATAGGCATGGCCGCTTTTGGTATAATTGATAATTTCGGTCTCGAATCCCAAACCGGCCTGGACGCATTCTCGCATGCGGATGCGTTCGTTTGGGTTGTCATGCGGGCGTTGGAGGAAACTGCCAGGACGTTGTCCGACGGCCTCTTCTCTGGTGTAGCCGCTGATTCGGGAAAACCCCTCATTGACCCATTCGATGCGGCCTGATGGATCCGTGATCACCACGGCATTGTCAGTGCGTTTGGCGACGAGTGCCAAACGATTGGCCTCGGCGCGACTGCGGAGGAGATTGTGCTCGGCTTCCTTTGCGGTGATGTGGAAACTGGCCAAGGCAATAAGCAGCAACGCCACAGAGAAGGTCACCACCATGGCGGCGAGGTGTCGGATGGCCAGTGGTTGCAGCCACATGGCGGCCGGGTAGTCGATTCCTAACAGCGCAACCACATGCTCGTCCTGATCAAAGACCGGGACACAGGCCGAAAACCAGACACCCCATTCATCGCGTTCTGGACCGCAGAATGAGGAATTGCCGGCGAGTTCGGGCAGCCATTTTGCCGGGTAGTCTTTGACGGGCTCGCCGGGGGGCGAGAAGATGTCCTTGTGGGTCGGGTCTTCGGCATCCACAAGGAAAACGAGTTTTTGGTTCCTCATTCCTAGCAGATATGTGAAATGCACGCCTGGGAGTGCCTCGCGCACTTGAAGCAGTTTGGTGCGGAGTGCCATATAGGCAGGACTTGAGGTTTCGTCCGGTTTTCCCTGGATTTTGAGGATTTGGCTTGGGTCGAGGTTGTCTGCACCGAGGTGCAGGGCGCTGAGCAATGTGGCCGTTTGTTTTTCTTGTGACTGGGCACCCAACCAATGGGCAAGCCAGGCACCATTGGCACAGGTGAAAACCGTCGCTGTTAGAATGAGTGATGTGACGGCGCGACGGCGAGCCATCAGGTGACGCGGAAGCGGGATGCGGGTTTTCTGGTAGATCGCGGCCCAAAGGATGGCACAGAAGGCGATACTGCAGGCGGCGGCTGTGGCGAACGCGCCGAGTTGCACCGATCTTTCCATGGAATCACCGAAGCCACTGATATCATAGCAGGTGTTTGCCGCATCTGTGTGCAGGCAAAGCGCGGCGATGCCCGTGAGCAGAACCGCACTGACAAGTGGATGGATCGGCTTGCTAGATGGGAAAAGGGGTCGGTAAAAACAGGCGGTTTTCCAGCCGCCGACAAAGCTGAGCACGAGCATCGGCGCGATGAAGGAGAGGGCGGTTTGATGACCGATCCCGATGCCAAAGGTGAGCAAGAACAGGGCGATAAGAGTGCCAGATTTTAGATAATAGGAAGGCTCGCGGAAGTGGCCGAGGGGAGACAGGCAAAAACCGATGAGGGAAACCACAAACCCGGATCCTAGCAATGCGTGGATGAAGGTTGCCGACGCATGCAAATCAAAGGCGAAAACCAGTATGCCAAACCAAACTTTGAAAGCCAGAATCGTGAGTGCGAGCGCGAGCAAGGGCCAACGCGAAAGCTGGTGGTCTTCACGAAAGCAAAAAAAACAAGCCGCCGCGGTGGCTAACAGAAATAACCCTGTGAGAAAAAGGATATAGTCCATAAGTGACGAGGGAGAATTCCTAGGAATGGGAGATACTTAGTGGAAGCCGAGGGCTGGCAGCAGGATTTGGCGCACGCGGTCCCAGTTGATAGGCTCATTGGGGAAGCTTTTGAGGGTGACGAGAACCGGTTCTGCGCCGCTGAGGCCGAGTGTTGCACGGCGGCTTCCCGTTTTGAACCCATATTCCAAGAGTGAGGTGAATTGATGTTGGTCATCGTCGAAAAACCAAAGCGCTTCTAACTTTTGATGGCCTTTGGCGAGGGAGACCCAAGTGGCATCACCGGACGGCACCTTGACGGTGGTTTTTGCCTGGATTTGCCAGCCCGCACCGGAAAAACAATAACTCGGGTCATGCACTGCATGGCGGTTTTGGGTGCCATCGATCACGGTGAGCACGAGCCGGTCGCCACTTCGCATCGTGACCAAATGCTGGACGGCATCGGCCTGACCCAGAAAGGCCCGGTCTTCGCTGCTCAGTTTGAGTGGGCGGGATTGGAAATCCGGGTTGTGGTTTGGAAGAGAGGCCAGCCGGTGGCTTGCTGAGGGCAGGGGGACGAGTGGCCACACGACCGCAAGGATCGCGGTGAAAAGAAGGGCGCACCAGAGGACGATTCGTTTCATGAGTGAGGTGGTGGAGCGAGGGTGGTTTTGGGGCGCAGCAGCGAAAGCGCCAGCAGGATCAAAGTGATGAGGGCACTCAGGGCGGGGCGTTGCCAAGTGTCGAGCCCGCCGGATTGCCAATGGCTGAGCACCCAACCCGTGACAGGAAGCCAAGTGAAGGCCGCGAGCGTGATGACAAGACCCGCGAGCGGCGATCCGGACATCGCGGCAATCGAGCTGGCGAATGCGAGGTGATAAAACACCCGCAAATCCATCAGCACCCCGGCAGTGCAAAGCAGCAAGCAGACGGCAAGCCAGGCGAAGCAAGGTGTGGCGGGCGACTTCCGGTTTTTGATCCAGAGCCGGGCTGGCGGGGCCAGCCAAAATGCGCAAGCGAGAAGCGCGCCACGGGCGTAGACATCGTGGCTCCAAGCCGCAACCAGCGAAGGCAATGCAAGGCAAGAGGCAAGACCTAACACCGCCAAAGGCAGAACAATACCCAGGCTTTCAGCAGGCGAGTCGTTTGGCGGATTCATGCGGCTTGGATGATTCTTGAGGTGACATTCGGGGGAGGATCTAACAACCGGCAAAGCCCGTGAGTGATTGCCAGGACTGCGCCGAGGACCATCAGGCCGACGAGACCATGGATGAGGCCGCTGGCAATTTGTGCATCGAATGAGAGTGCGATGCCAGCAAGGATGAGGATGCGCAGGAGGTTGGCAAACCAGACAATGGCGGGAAGCAAACAGAGAATCACGACGAAGTGCCGGGTTTTGTGAATTTCACGGGTTCCGGCAGCGATGCCTGCCAGGAGGGTGAGTTGCAACAAGTTCCACCCCGCACAGGACGCTTCGATTTCGATGGGCACACCCAAAATGAGCAGGCGGGTTCCCTCCCGCTCGACAGGCAATTGGAGGAGCCCGCAAATCGATTCGGCGACGGTGGCGGACGAGAGACGGCAGGCCCAGCCGAGGCTTTGCCATTCGGTGACAAGCCAAGGAAATGAGAGGAGCAAGAGCCAAGCCAAGCGGGCCCGGCGCGCTTGCGCGGTAAATTCAACGGTGCCCCAGAGCAGGGCGAGCAAGGTCCAACTGATGGCCAACAAAGTGAGGCTGCCAAGGATCCAACCCGCAGCGAAACTCATGGCTCCTAGGGTTCCCCAAATGAGGTGGCGAAGCTGGCGGGCTTGATGTTCCGCTTGCCATGGGCGACCTAACAGATACGCCAGTGGCAGGCCGAGAAGGAGGGGCAAGGTATCTGCAGGGGCGGACATCCAAGTCAAATCACGGGCCCAGATCAAGATAACGGCGAGGGCTAGCCCGAGACCACCGAGTTCTAATTGACGCCTGTGGCTCATTGGGTTTTGAGTTTTTCGGCGGCGTCGATTTGCAGAAGGTTGTCACGGAACGCTGGCTGCTCGGGAAAGCGCCTGGCTAACATCCCAGTCCACTTTTTCGCTTGGGCAAAATCGCGCGCCGCAAAGGCTTCCTTGGATAGAAAAATCATAGCATCTGCCGACTCGCCGCCGAGTTCCTGATAGATGCGGACCGTTTCCGCGCGGTTGCCTTCAGCGAGGGCGATGCGAGCAAGGATTTCTTTGCCCGGCACGCTTGCGGGGAGGGTCGGTGCGGCGAGGGTGATTTGGCGAGCTTTGGCAGGGTTGCCGCGGTCGAGTTCCGCAAGGGCCAGCGTCCATGAGGCACGGCTGGCATGCGGCGAGGTGCCGCTGGCAATTTTTTCGAGAGCGGCGAGTCCCTGATCCACGGCACCACTACCGAGTTGGAGTTCGGCAAGCAGGAGGTCCGAGGCACTGCTGCGGGTGGGCAGGGATTCCAGCCATAGGCGAGCCGGATCCTTCCCATCCCTGAGCAGCAGCGATCGTGCGTATCCGTAGTCAAACCACTCAGGTGCCGCCGGGTCTGGAACCCATTTTCCCGCATTGCCGACGATCAGCGCGGCCCCGCCCCAACCGGAGGCAAATAAAATGCCCACCGATGCGGTAGGGCGGGCAAGCCACGTCTGGAAGCATTTGTCAGACTCGGGGGTGCCCGTGCGATTCGCCCATTGAGCAAAATCGTGGATGAAAGGGTGGGCATTTTCTGGTGCGGTCGGGACATCCACCCCCGCGAGTGGCAGCCGCGGATCTTGGCCGGCGCGGGCGACCAAATGGGCGCGAAGACGCAGTGCAAGGTTGGGCCATAAGCGTTCGGCCATGCGGGGAAACCCGGTGCTCAATTGCTTGGCGGCGGAGTCAAAATCTTGCTGACGAAGGGCCTCAAGCGCGCGGAGCCATGCGACCTCCGGACGACCTTCGCCCCCCCTGATGCGGGCAAGCGAGGCATCCCATCGGGAATTCCAAAACTCGGCATCTGGAGCGGCAACCAAGAGCTCAATGAATTCGCGCCACCCTTGCTGACGACTGGTGGGCAGCGGCTTGCTCAAACGCACACCCGCCACCCGCGACCAAAACCAACTCTTCAAAGCATACACTCCGAGATGTGTGTCCTCCGCTGCATCGCGCCAGGTTTCAGCCGCAGCCGCAAGGTCGCCATAGCGGAGATAAAAATTGGCCAGTATATCCCTGTGCAGCGGGTTCTTGCGCTCTGACACAACGGCCGCCACATAATCCAGACGCGCATCCTCAACCCGCCCCGCGGCTTCCTCAATTTGCGCGCGAAAAGATAACAGATCCGCGTTTCGGGGGTCGGCCTTGAGACCTTTATCGAGAGTGGTCATCGCCTTCCACGGTTCCTGCGCTTCTAACAGCGCCAAGCGCGCGTGTCGCAAGGCGTCTTCGGGCCCGCTCAGGGACGCGGACTTCAACAATTTCAGCGCTTCCTCGGGCAATTTGCGCGCCAACAACTGGTCGGCCGCCAGCAAGATCCATTGCCCGGAAAACGCCGAGCGACTCGTCCATTTCTCCGCAAACGCACGGTAGCTGTCAAAATCACGCGCCTGGACCGCCTCGTGCGCCAACTCGAGATCGGCAGCTTCTAACAATTCTGGCGCAATCCATTCCTCAGGCTCGGTGCCGAGCGCGCGGCGCAGCAAACCGGTGTCGCGATTTTCCAGTGCGCTATTGAGTTCTCCCATGCGGATTTCCCGCTCCATGGCATCTCGAACCGCAGGATCGGCCAAACCAGAGAGCGCCGATCTGGCGGCCACAAAATTGGAATCAGCAAGTTCACTGTGGATGGCGGCCGAGGCGATGGCCGCCCTTTTGTGGACCACGAATTGACGCCATGCTGCGACGCTGATGCCGACCAAGACAAGTGCCACCAGTGCCACCAAACATCCCCACTTTCGGTTTTTCAACATGGGTTATTGTTAGATTTCAGATCACTGAGGGCAGTTTATAAACTCCGTCTACGGCGATGGCGGCCGAAGGCAAACAAGGCGACGCCTGCACACAATGATCCGAGCGCAAGTGAGGGTTCGGGTGCGCCAAGTCCCATCAACTGCGCGACATTCGCCTTCCCGAGCTCCACCGCAAAGACGACGTCATTATAGTCCTTGTCCCCACCTCCCATCATGTCCTCGAAGCCGATGATCAAGTAGGCGGATCCATTGGCGGCCAAGCTCACCGCATGGACGATGCCATCGCTATTCAGGCTTTGATTGGTGGAGGAAAAATTGCGCCCACCGGTCGCGCCGCTGGCGATGAGGAAAAAATCAAGGGCGGTGCCTGCTTTGAAGGTTCCCAAATTGACGAAATCACCCGCAACCAACGGCTCGTTGGATGTGCGGACCAAGGAACCACTCCCGCCATAACCGTCCGAACTCGACGCATCCGGGAAAATGATCGAGGCTCCCGGACTGAGCGGACTGCCCCCGGTGGTCGAGATGCCGATCGTGTTCCGGTATCCGGCACCTTCACCGAGAAAATACACCCGCGCGGTCGTGTCAACGCTGAGCACGAGTTTGGAAGGATCTAACGATATAGCTGCTAGATCCATGGCGGATTTGCTTTTGTATTCGGGCAAAATCGTCTTCATGGCGGCGAGCATTCCGGGCAGGACCGAGGTTTGGAATGCCCGAGACGCCGCGTCTGATCCGGCGACCTGCACGGGGGCGATGATGCTGAGGTTATACGGCCGGGCGGCGGATTGGACCGGGCTTTGCACTTGGGCTGACACCATCATCGATAATCCAAACCCTGCAAGTGGCTGAATCCAGTAATGTAGTATTTTCATCCTGAAAATAATTTTCACACGTCATGCGTGAAGTCAATCTTCCATTGCGATTTAATGATATTTTTCTGTTGGGAATACGGGCGGCAGATGCGCGCGCTACGGATCGGTGGCGTTCGGGGTTTCCAGGCAGGCGGCAACCAGTTCGGCATATTCCGGGTCTGTGAGTGGCGAGGCCACCCGGCGGCTGGCGCACGGTCGCTGTGGCTCGACAAACATCGCATGCATCGGCTGCACATGGTCGGTGAATTGCCGCCGGACGGACTCCTCGGTGCGCCCCCGATCCATGACATCCCGTTCGATGCGCCGCCGCATCCGCTCGTCCTCCGGGCAATCCACAAAAATACTGAAGCTTAGTTTCTCGCGAAGCCATGCGTGATGCAGCAACCACAAACCATCTAACACCACAAACCGGCTCTGTGGAAACTCGCGTGTTTCCGGCATCCGCGTGTGCGTTGCAAAATCATAGCTCGGGATTTGCGCCGACTCACCGCGCTCGAGCTGCTCGAGCACGGTGCGCAAGGCGTCCCAATCAATCGCGCCGGGATCGTCAAAATTCACATTGTCGCGGGCGGCCTCCGGCAAATGCCCGAGGTCGTGATAAAAATCATCGAGGCTGAGGAGTGCGGTGTCCTGCCCAAGCTCATCCTTCAACCGGGCGGCGAGCCAGCTTTTCCCTGAGCCGCTGCCACCCACCACGGCGATCAATTGGGGCGGAATTCTCATGAAAATCACAAATTTCAGGGTGGAACGATCGGGACCGGAATCGGAATGGTTGGATTTTGGGTGCTGCCCGCAATCCGCGCCCCCTCGCTGGCCGCAATGCTTCGTGCCGCGTCCTTGAAAATCAGTTGCACTGTGGATTCTAACAACCCAAACGGCCGCCGTGGAATCCAAATAATGTCGCCCGGCTGCAGCAACACATTGGTCTCTTTGCCAGTGAGGATGGCTTTGAGGTTGACGATGGAGGCCCGGGGTTTGTCAAGCGTGCCCCGAACGATGACGATCTTGTCGAGATAGGCATTCTTGGCAGGGCCTTTTCCTTGCGCGATGCAATCGACCAAGGTGAGAGAATCCTGGTAACCGACCGCTTGTGGCGCGAGAACCGCCCCGAGCAGCAGCACAGTGGATGAATTGGCCGATGGAAGATAAATCAGGTCGTTATGTCGCAGATAGATATTTTGAGAAGTGTCCCCGGATTTAACGAGCTTGTCGAAATTCACTGGCAGGATGTCCCCGTCACGGATGACGATGCTGTTAGACAAATCGGCGAGTTCTTCGGTTGTCCCGGAAAAACGGGAGGTGAATAGCCCGCCGGATTGGGAGACGGCTTCTAACAACGTGGTGGGTTGGCGGAGCGGGTAAATGCCGGGTTTGAAAACGCGCCCAAGGATCCAGTAGCGGCGGGAGCGGACCTCGACGAGGCTGACGTTGATGAGAGGATTGGTATAATCCCGCTTGAGCGCCATGGTGAGTTGCTTGGCAAATTCCGCTTGGGTGAGTCCCTCGGCCCGGACTCCGCCGGCCAGATGGTAATGCACCATTCCGTCTGGCATGACAAAGGTGCGTGCGAGCGTGCCGGCAACTTCGGCGATTTCGATTTCAATAATGTCCCCGGGTCCGAGAATATATGGCTCGGTGGGTGGAATGAGGAGTTTGGGATCGAGCGTCCGCTTGATATTGACGTTGGTAAAGGTGAGGTTTTTGACCGTTTGTTCGCCCTTACGCGCGTCAAACTGGCTTTTGGGAATCGATTGGTGGCAGGCCAATCCGAGCAGGGCAAGGACGGGCACGGCGAGTTTGGTGAGAGATTCGATCGACATCACGGTGAGGTGAGAAGGGGGGGGACATTTAAATTGACCCAATTGGTTGCGGCGCTGGAAACGAAGGCTGAGAGGGCACCTTGGAGGATGTCACTCACCAGAGTCCACGGTCTGTCGGCAACATATACAATGTCCTTTGGCTCCAGTTTGAAATCGTTTTCCTTGGCCGCAAGCACGTCTTTCACATGGATGACAAACGTCTTCGGTTGGGTGAAGCTCCCGCGGACCACGAGGACGCGGTTAGTCCATGCTCTGTCGGTGAATCCGCCCCGCCGCGAGATCGCCGAAATCACGGTCGCATCCGGAGTGAGCCCTTGGACACCGGGCATCGCGACAGCCCCGAGCACATAGTAGTTGTTAGAGATGGTCGAGGCGATGTAGATGAAATCATTCGGTTCGATTTCGATATTGAGGCTCATATCTCCCTCACTGAGGAGGCGGCGGAAATCCACGGGGAGGCGTTGGCCGTGGCGTGAGATGAACGAGCGGTCGAGGTCTGCGAGTTCGACGGTGTTTTGTTCGAACAGTCCGGTTTCGAGGCCGCCGGCATTGGCGACGGCCTCGACCAATGTGATCGGGCGTTCGAGGGTGACGACGCCGCGATTGATGACTTTGCCGAGGATGGTGAAACGTTTGGAACCGATTTCCTGTGGGGTGATGATGACGCGGGGCGATCGGAAGTGGGTCAAGAGCCCTTGTTCGATGGCGAGGCGGGCCTCATCGAGTGAGAGGCCTGAAAGATTGATGTTTTGAGCTTGGAGATAACTGACGGTGCCATCGGGCGCGATGCGAAATCCCGGGCGGTCGAGTTCCG